>JANWXL010000419.1 GCA_025055265.1 Roseiflexus sp. | reverse complement strand
ATGAATGGACAGGATCGTCTCTACCACATTGGATTCGGGCGCAGTGACCTGGGTGACAACCCGCCGCGCCTCGCGCTGTTGAGCGGCGACCCGGAACGCGCCCGTCTGATCGCGCAGACGGCGCTCCGTGATGCGCGCATTCTTTCGGAGAACCGCGGGTTGCACAGTTACGTCGGAACGCTGCCGAACGGTGCGCCGCTCCTTTCGGCGACCAGCGGCATGGGTGCGCCGTCGCTCAGCATTGTGGTGAATGAACTGGTGCAGGTTGGCATCCGCACCATCATCCGCGTCGGCACCAGCGGATCGATTCAACCGCATATTTTACCCGGCAGTATCGTTATTTCCAGTGCAGCGTTGTGTCGGCAGGGCGCCGCCGACGACATTGCGCCGCGCGAGTTTCCGGCCGCCGCCGATCCGTTCGTGACCGTTGCGCTCGTCGAAGCTGCACGCGCTGAAGGGGTCGAACACTTTCTTGGCGTGACCGCATCCGTGGACACCTTCTATGAAGGGCAGGAGCGCACCGAGTCCGCTAATCCGCATCTGCTGCGCTGGTTGCGCGGCATTACCGAGGAGTATCGCCGTCTGAACATTCTCAACTATGAGATGGAAGCCGGTACGCTGTTCAAAATGGGGCTGGTCTACGGTTTTGCGGCAGGGTGCGTCTGCGGCATTGTCGCGCAGCGCACTGCCAGCGAAGCGATTGTTGTGGAACGCAAAGCGGTTGCCGTCGAACGCGCAATTGCCGTGGCAGTGCGCGCCGCGATGGCGCTGACCGCTTCCATGACCTGAATCGCGTTCAGGCAGATGACATAACATCGGCGATCAGCGATCCAGTGCTCCCGCGAACCCAGCCTGCAGGTGACAGGTGGTACAATAAGGGCGGGCGCTTTGAGCAGGTGTTATTTACACACGAACACGTAAGGAGGTCAGGCAGCAAACGCGCCCGGGAGCGCTGAGGGAGCGGTGATGGATCGCGCTCTCTGGATTCGTGCGCCCGTAGCCCGTCCTGGCGGGTCTGGCGCATTTTTTATGAAGATTAAGAAATGGTATTGCCGGGATGCTGCGAGCTGATGGCCTTTCCTCGCAATCAACACACTGTACCGTGTAGAAGGATAAGATCCAGGGCGTAGCGCATCAGGCAGGAGGGAGGTTGCGCATGGCAGAGAAACAGAAAACCGTCGTCGCCGCTGCACTCGGCGAATGCGTGCATGTCGCTGGGGTGATGAACTTCCTGCGGCTGGCGGAAGAGGCTGGCTGGCGCACCGTCTTTCTCGGACCGGCCACGCCAATTGAGCGCGTGCTCGAGGCGGCGCGACGCGAGCGGGCTGATCTGGTCGGCGTGTCGTATCGCCTGACGCCGGAAACCGGCGCCCATCTTCTGGGGCGCTTCGCCGAGGCAGCGGACGATCTCTACGCTGCCGGGGTGCGCTTCGCCTTCGCCGGAACGCCGCCGCTGGCGGAGAAAGCCGCCACGCTCGGATTCTTCGAGCAGGTGTTCGACGGCAGTGAACCGGCTGATCAAGTGCTGGCGTACCTGAAGGGGCAGAACCTGGCAACCGCAACCGAGGCGGATTTTCCGCAACGCACAGTTGACCGCATCCGCTGGAAAGCGCCGTTTCCGCTGATCCGCCATCACTTCGGGCTGCCGACGATGCAGGCGACAATCAATGGCATCGCAAAAATCGCCGAAGCGCGCTGCCTGGATGTGATTTCGCTCGGCACCGATCAGGATGCGCAGGAAAACTTCTTCCATCCCGAACGGCAGGACCCGGCGCGCACCGGCGCTGGCGGCGTACCGGTGCGCAGCGCCGACGACTACCGCGCGCTCTACGCTGCCAGTCGGCGCGGCAACTACCCGCTCATGCGCACCTACTCCGGCACCGACGACTTCGTGCGCCTGGCGGAGTTGTATGTCGAGACGATCAACATCGCCTGGTGCGCTATCCCGCTCTTCTGGTTCAACCGCATGGACGGGCGCGGACCGTGGGATCTGGAAGGGTCGATCCGCGAGCACCAGACGATTATGCGCTGGTACGGCGAGCGCAACATTCCGGTCGAACTCAACGAGCCGCACCACTGGGGCATGCGCGACGC
>JANWXL010000338.1 GCA_025055265.1 Roseiflexus sp. | reverse complement strand
GATATAGGCGCGTATGAGGCATCATTCCTGGGGGATGCAGACCTCTCGGTCATCCTGACCGCGCAACCGAACCCGGTTGAACCTGGCGGCGTGCTGACCTACACGGTCGTAGTTCTGAACGCTGGTCCTGGGGCGACTGGCAGCGTGCAGGTTCAGTTCACGCCGCCGCCAGGTTCGACAAATCTGCAAACCAGCGGGGCAGGGTGGGATTGTATCATTGCTGGTTCAGTGACGTGCGTTCGCGGCGCTCTCGCAGCAAGCGGCGTCGCTCCGGCGATCACCATTTCACTGCGGGTTCCATCGCCCGGCGGCGTGAGTACGGCGACTGCAACGGTTTCGTCGCCGCAGCGCGATCCTGTGTTGACCAACAATACCGCGACCCTCGCCGTCTTCCGGGGCAGACCATATCTCTGGATACCTTTGGTGACGCGACAATAAAAACTCTCCGGGAGGGGTATGGCCAAAACCTGGCGCGATTACAATTTCCCGTTGCTTCTCTGCGTGGTCATCCTGCTGGGGTTCGGCGCTGCCATGGTGTATAGCGCCACCCTGCGCGACCCGTTGACCCAGGGATATTTTGCGCGGCACCTGGTCAATCTCCTGGTTGGATGCGCCGCGATGACGTTGCTGACTGTGCTCGATTACCATTTCTTTGAAGCCTGGATCGTGCCGTTCTATCTTGGCGCTGTGGCGCTGCTGGGTCTGGTGTTGATGATCGGTCAGGTCAGTTCCGGCGCGCAAAGCTGGATCGATCTTGGGATCCGAACCTTTCAGCCCTCGGAACCGGCGAAACTGCTGGTCATCCTTGCACTGGCGGCGTACTGGTCGCGGAACGAGCGTCAGCCGCACGCCTGGCGCGTGGTGATTGTCAGCCTGATTCTGGTCGGCATTCCAACGGCGCTGGTCTTTCTGCAGCCCGATTTCGGCACGGCAATGGTCTTTGGCGCTATCTGGCTGGCAATGGCGCTGGCGGCTGGCGTGCAGTGGCAGCAGTTCGCTGTTCTCTTCGTCGCCGCCATCCCTGCTGCGATCTACGGCTGGACGAACATTCTCCGTCCGTATCAGCGCGATCGTCTGTTGATCTTCATCGATCCGCTGAAGTATGATCCGGAACTGAAACAGGGCGCCTGGAACATCATCCAGTCGCTGACAGCAATAGGATCTGGCGGTCTGACCGGTCGCGGATGGACGCACGGGTTATTGAGCCAGGGCAACTATTTGCCGGTGCAGTACTCCGATTTCATCTTTGCGATCACTGGCGAGGAGCTGGGATTTATCGGGGCTGCACTGCTGCTTGTATTCCTGGGAATCACAATCTGGCAGGCGCTGGCAATCTCACAGGCGGCGCGCGATCCATTCGGGCGCTTGATTGCTGTCGGGATTGCTGCGATGCTCTTGTGTCACGTGCTTGTCAATGTCGGCATGAATATGAGCATCATGCCGATCACCGGCATCCCCCTGCCGTTCATCTCCTACGGCGGCAGCTTTACCATGACGACGCTGGCTGCGATTGGATTGCTCCAGAGCATCGCGCTGCGCCGACGACGCATTACATTCTGAACGGCGAGTCTGCAACAATGTATTAATCTTTTGCGTCTCATCGCCAGGAATCGAACATTCTGGTCGCGCAGCGACCCTGAAAGCCTGAGAACGCAATGAAGTCTCGTCTGGTGCGCAGTCGTCGTGATGCGGTCATCGCTGGCGTGTGCGGGGGCCTCGGCGAATATTTTCAGATCGATCCGGTGATTGTTCGCCTGATCTTTGTACTGGTCACCCTGACCAGCGGTATCGGTTTCCTGTTGTATCCGATACTATGGATCATCATGCCGAAGGCGCCGCCAGGTGCGCCATCCGTGTTCTCCGGCGTCGGGCAGCCGATGGAGGAGCACAGCGCGGTATTCAGCCGTCAGGCGTACCAGCCTCAGTATGCCCGGCAATCCGGGTCTGCCGAGGCGCCATTTCCTGATCCATCGGCAGAGTCGCCCAGCACGGGGCAGACGATCAATCTGCGCCTCGATCCCTCCACGTCGATGAGTGCGCCGAATGCTGCGCCTCGCCGGCGTCTGAATTGGGCAGGCATCGTGTTGATTGGGCTTGGACTGATCTTTCTGGCTGAACAATTTGGCATCGACACCGACATTGTCTTCCCTCTGCTCATGATCGTCGTCGGAGGGATGCTGATCTTCCGTCATCGTTAGCATTACATTACGATGCCGTACAGGGCAATGCCGACGACTCAGGCTTCACATCGTCGGTGTGCGCCAGGGGCAGGCTGATGCTGAACGTGGCGCCGCGACCAGGCGCGCTTGATACGCTGATAGCGCCGCCGTACCTTTCCACAAGCATCCGACTGACGCTCAGTCCCAGACCGCTCCCTGTTTCTCGCGTCGTGACAAACGGCTGAAAGATCACACCCTGATGCGCAGGTGCGATACCGACACCCGTATCGCTGATTTCCACAATAGCGCGTTCGCCGGTGCTGTAGGTGCGCACGGTGAGGGTGCCGCCTTCGGGCATCGCTGAGACGCCGTTCAGAATGAGATTGATCAGCACTTCGCGCAGATCCGCCGGATGGCCGCGCACCGGCGGAACGGGCGCCAGTGCGATTTTGACCGTTATGGAACGACGGGTTCCCCAAAAAGGTTGAGTCAACCGCAATGCGTCGTGGACCAGGGCAGGGAGCAACACCGGCGAGGTGGTCGCTTCTGATGACGAGGTTGTACTGCGAATGGTGAGCAGACGCCGCAAAAGATAATGCCCGTCTCGAGCAGCCTGCTCAATCGTTTTGAGGTCGTCTTGAAGGTTGGGCGGCGCCATTTGCTGCAGCAGTTGAGCATGCCCTAACACCGAAGCGAAGAGATTGCCGATGTCGTGTGCAGCGCCAGCCGCCAGAGTTGCGCGCAACCGCATTTCCTCGATCTGGCGCAATCGCTCTTGCGTTGCGCGCAGTTGTTCCTCGATGGCTTCACGTTCTGTCAGATGACGGTGCGCCATCAGCCACAGTCCTACAACTGGCGCGAGTTGATCGACAATCGTGAGTACGTGCTGGCTCACGCCAGCGGTGCGCTGCGATGCGACCAGTCGTCCCTGGGGTTGACTGGCGACCATCACGGGTGCAACGTGCGCCTGGTAACCATACTGCTTCAACCAGGCGATGAACGATGGCACGCTGTGCATCACTGGCGGCGATGGCAGGTCCTGTTTCCCGCAGGTGATCAACAGGCGTTCTGTCGATCTGCTTAGAACAAAGAGGTCGATGCGTGTTTCAGGGAGCAGATGGACAACCGCATCGTGGAGTATTGCCGCGAGGCCGACGTTGTCGGGTGCAGCGGCGATCCGCTGCAAGGCGGCCAGGATGTCAGCGGGCGAAGGGGTAAAGGGTTGAAGTTCTGTGCCGCCATTCATAGCAATCTGTTTTCTATTGCGCTGAAGCTGGGGTTGAGGCTGAGCTCGACGGATAATGTCTCACTAACGCCTGGAATGTGCGGCTGAGCGCTGGACGTTCGGCGCTCCACTGCCCTATGTTCCATCGACTTCGGCAGCAAGTTCGCCCAGGAATTCGCCGACCGTCCGTGCGCGCGCGCGGATGGCCGCCAATGTGGCGCGATCACGTGCATCAAGCGCCACGCGGTAATGCGGATGAGCATCAGCGGCATCAAGCGGATCGCGGAGCAATCGCTCCGCCAGCACGGGGTCGGCGGCTGCCAGGAGCGCCAGACGGGTCAGCGCCGGTCGTGCGCTATGCCCTGGGGTCAGGCGAGAACGCTTTTCAGAAGGTGCAACGGGTGTATGAAATGCGAGCATAGGACGTTCCCTTTCCGACTCAGGTGTGCGACTGAACAACAACCAGACCAGCACGCCGCCAACGATGAGCAGATCTCCAGGACTGACGATGAGCGTCACAACATCGGTTGAGATTGGCAGCCAGTCAGAGAGAAGCCAGAGCGGCGAACCGTGGACGACAATATCCTTCGATCCTTCCAGGAGGACGCCAGCATCGAAATGATAACCAAGATCCGCCAGAATGTCCGCCCGCACTGGCATAGCGCCGCCGTGCCAGGCCATCGCCAGCATATTAAGTGCTGCACCGCTGGCGACCACGGGGACGCCAGCGATCCGATAGTTGCAGAGACACCACAGAATCATTGCCACGACCGACACAATGAACATCTCACTGATGCGTATGCCGAGGATGTGACCGATCTGCGGCGCCGCAGCAATTGCCAGCAAAAGATTGTAGCGCGGCCATGCCGGTGCCCGCCAGAGCGCAATGATCGCTCCGACGAGCGCACAGACCAGATAGACGGTCAACAGGGTCATGACCAGTTTGCAATGGTCGTCGACGGTCCGCGGATGGGAGGCGGGGCAAGAGGCGCCATGGCCGCTGCCGCAATCGCACCAACCAGGAGTGCCGCTGCAAGTGCCCGCAGGATCTTCGACCGCATGGTGTTGTGCCTCCTTACAAATACGCGCTTCCGATACTCAGGGCTGGAATGCTCGCTGGAACTGGTATAAATGTAGTATACGCGGTTGACTCATCATTGACCGTTCATTGACTCTATGGGTTAATGTCGTGTGAACCTGTGTTGCGCCCGAAGTTTACGCAGAGGTGTCGTAGCGCCCGGGACCGGCGCTACGAAACTCTCCTGGTTCCAACGTGGGAACGAAGCGTTCCTATCGATGCCTGCCGGGCGGCGCGGGGCGATTGTCGGTGCAGCAGCAGTGGAGAAACGGGGCCCGGTTATGCGCTAAGCGGGATTCCACGATCTGCAAGAGAAAAGCTGTTGCAGGCGCTCGTCTGATCAGGTCAACTGTTGATAGAGCGCCGCAGTCCCCGGTTCTGGCGAAGCGCCAAGGGCGCGCAATGCGCCCTTGAGGTGCTCGAAGGTGGCGGTCACCAGGGTGCGATTGCCATAGCGAGCAGCCAGACGCATCAGTTGTGCAGCGGTATGTTCGCGGCATCCATCGATCTGCAGGATATGCTGGTAATAGAACATTGCCTGTTGCGGCGAGTCGCGCTCGATGGAATGGGCATACTGTTCGATCGCGTCGAGATAGCGTTGCTGGAGATGCGCCCGACGCGCTTCGACCCACAATCCGGCGCTCAAGGGTGCGCCAGGAAGGAATTCACCGCGATAGAGCGCCATGGCGCGCTGAATAGACTCAGGTCGGGTCGGCGTCTCGAGGGCGCGCTCCAGTTCACGGACATCATAGTCGATAGCGTTCCATCCGCTGCGAATGGCCACAGCGCCCTCGCGCGCTGAAACGATGAGCCGGGTTTGCAGGCGCAACCGGCGCAGCGCCTGATGCAACGCTGGCATCGACACGTGATCGTCTCCCCAGACTGCCTCCCAAAGCCGTTCGACCGCCAGCCCCTGCGGGCCAGCATCGAGCAGTCGGACCAGGAGGGCGCGGTGCAACTGGGAAAGTTCGACCGGCCTGCCATCGACCAGGCACGTAAACCCGCCAAGCGCAGTGATCTGCCAGCGTGTAGGAGCAGATCGGCGGAAAGCGTCGATCACACGCGCCGCAAATGAGGTATGGGATGCGGCGGCTTCAAAGAGCGTGCGATGAACCGTTGCAAAACGGTGCAGGAGAGGTTCGGAAAGGGCGCCTGCGCGTGCCGCGAAACGTTCCCATGCGTCGGCGGCGCGATGCCAGTCAGCGCGGGAGAATGCGAGTTCAGCGCGCAACAACGCTGCATACGCGCGTTCTTCGTCGCTGAGCGAGGCTTCACACGCTGTTGCTTCAGCCAGAAAACCAGAAAGGCGCTCCAGATCCGGGTCCGCTTGTTGCAGCGCCAGCATTGCCCGCGCCAGCGCCAGGCGTCCACGCACCTCCGGTTGAGACGGCGCTGTCATCGTGGCTGCCACGTCGTGCCATGCCGATGCCAGCGCTGTATTGCCAGCAAGGAGGGCAGCCCAGAGAGCGCCTGCCGCCGCGGTTTCCGCACTGTTGGCGATGTCGAAGTTTGTCGCCAGGGTGTGCGCCTCGGTAAAACGATTGATCGACTGTTCGAAATCACCCTGGCGCAGATAGAGTTCTGCCAGACTGCAGAGCAGCACGGTTTCTTCGCGCCGTAACCTGGCATGCCGGGCGATGGCCAGTCCAGTGGTGAAAGCTGTGTGCGCTTCAGTATATCGTCCTTCTTCCATCGTCATCACGCCCAGGTTGTTGAGGGTCAACGCGCGCCTTCCCTGATTGCCGGACGTCTGCCAGCAGGCATCAGCGCGCTTGAGATAGCGAATGGCAGATTGACGATCGCCCTGCGTGGCGTATGCCCAGCCGAGATTATCGTAAATATCCGCCAGTGGACCAGGGTTATCCATCGTATCGATTCGCTTTGCCGCAATTGTGTGCGCCTGTTCCAGTTCCATAATAGCGGCAGCAATCTCCCCTGCCATAATGTACGCGCGCCCGGCAGCCATGGCATATTCCAGGCGCAGGCGGTCATCGAGGACGTCGGCTTCGACCATTCTCAATGTTTGCTGAGCGCGGGCATGGTCGCCCTGGAGCACCTGCACCTCTGCCAGGAGAATCTGCGCCTCCGCGCGGATCTGAGCGTTGCCTGTCGCTTCTGCAATCTGGAGCGCCAGATATGCGCGTTCCCAGAGCGCCAGGTCGCTATAGACCCGCGCTTCCGCCAGTAACAGATCGGGAGGGATTGACGGCGGTCGTGCGGGAAGCGCTGGCAGGAACAGCGCCGTGTCTCGGTCTGGACGTTCACCGGTCAATCGGGCGCGGTGCAAACGTTCGAAGCATGCCAGCAGGGTAGTCTGACGGGAGCGTTGACGCAAACGCGGTACGGCGGATCGAAGCAGGTTGAGCGCCTGCTGCTCGTCACCGGCTTCCAGATAGCAATCGAGTGCGCGTTCAATGTCTTCCTCGGCGGCATAGAGGTCGCCAGCGGCGCGCAGCAGCGCCTGGCGCCGCTGCGGATCGCGCGCCAGACGTGATCGTAGATAATCACGAAACAGACTATGATACGACACCCATCCGGCGCGGCTGGAGACAAACAGACCACGACGCTTGATCTCATCAAGATATTCGGCTGAGTCCGTCGCTGAGCGCAACCGATCACAACGATGCGGCGAGAGGTCCTGGAGGATGCTGGTATCCTCAAGAAAACGCTGCAGGTCGGCTGGCAGCGGCGTCAGGATCTGTTCAGCAAAATAGGCATACACCTGGCTCGTATTGGCTTCGATAATCACATCGCGTTGTACGGCAAGATCAGCCAGGTGTTGATCGACCATCTGCTGACCGGTTGCGAAACTTCCGTTAGCTGGAGGTTGATCCAGCGACAGCACAATGCCGGTGACCCACCCGCCAACCGCCGCAGTAAGTCGTTCCGCCGCTTCGTCAGAGAGGGTCAGCCCTGCAGTTATGCCCGCAAGGCGCTGTGTGTCAGCGCGCTGGAACTGTAATATGCTGTAATCGAACACTGCGGCGCGTTGCTGTGCAATCATACGCACCATGCCGTGCAGAGCGGGCAGGGTGCGCGACGCAAGCACCAGGTGACATTTGTCGGCGTACTCTGCAATTGACGCCAGCAGGGCGAAGACCAGCGAGACGCCGGGAATGGGCTGTGACTGGTCATCCTCCAGGACGTGCACATCGTCGAGAATCAGGGCGAAGTGATCGGATGCATTAGCGAATGCCAGCGCAACCTGTTGCGAGATCTCCGCCAGTCCCTGAGGGGGAGTTTCGGCGAGACGCGCTGCGATCTCCGCCGTCCCTGGCGCCAGATCGGCGACACTGTGCAGCAGATAATCGAGAAAGACCTGTGGATCGCGATCAGCACGGTCGAGCGTATACCATGCAGCAGGCATGGTCTTTTTTGCGACCCACTGCGCCAGTGCAGTCGTTTTGCCCCATCCGGCAGGTGCGGCGAGTGCAACCACGCGCTTGCTGCGAATGGCGCGATCCAGTTGTGCAATGACATGAGGACGTTCAATCAGCGGTCGTGCTGACGTTGGAACGATCAGTTTCTGCTGAAACCGCAGCGTCATAATCGCTTTGTCGTTTTGTTCAGAGATCGGGTAAGATAATCGTAGAAGGTTATATCGTTGTTGTCAATCGTGAAATGACCAAATCTGAACTGACAATCTCGATGTGTAACCGGGATGTCATTTTTGTCATCTGACGCTCTGGAGGTGCAGGTCTGCGACGCAGAGGAAATACCGGTATGTCGACCAAATCCGTTTCAGACTCCGCAACCGCAATGGTGTCGTCATTGCCTGCGGAACGCAGAGCGGCGCCATTGACCGTTCGGGCAGGTTCGCCGGGCATTCTGCTCATTCACGGCTTTGGCGGCGATCCGGCGGAAGTTCGTCCGCTGGCGGCGGCGTGTATTCGTGAAGGGTACAGTGTGCATGCACCGTTGCTCCCCGGTCATGGCGCGCTGCCTGATGCGCTGGCCAGCGTTCGGTGGCAGCAATGGGTGGAGGCCGCAGCGCAGGGTTTTGCCATGCTGCATCGTCATTGCTCCGAGGTTGTCGTTATTGGTTTTTCGATGGGAGCGCTAATTGCGCTGCTTCTGGCGGCGAATCTGCCGGTTGAACGGTTGGCGCTGCTGGCGCCAGCCCTGAGCCTGCGCGGCCAACTCCTGGTGAATTTGAGCAGTATCGCGCGGTATGCCATTTCATGGTACTATCCTCTTGCAGGTGCTGATTTCAAGGACCCGGCGTTGCGTGCGCTGATTCGCCACCGTGCTCCGGATGCCGACCTGGACGATCCGGTGGTCTGTGAGCAGTTGCGCCGCACAGTGCGGGTGCCGCTGGCTGCGATCCACCAACTGACGCTGCTGCAACAGCAGGCGCGGCGTATGCTGCCGCGCGTCACGGCGCCGACGCTGGTGGTGCAGGGGCGTGATGATGCGACGGTCGATCCCCGATCCGCCGGGCAGGTCGTGCGGCATATCAGATCGACCGACTGTCGGTTGGTCTGGTTGGAGGGATATGGACATCAGTTGCTTCTCGGCGAGGGTGGTGAACGTGTGGCTCACACCATCATCGCCTGGCTCCAGGGGCATTTGTAGCGCGCCATGTCGCAAAGCGGGGACGTGCCCATGTTTATCGATTGCAGCCATCTGATTCGTTCCAACCCGCCACGCCTGCATTACGGCGTGGCGGTAGTCGACGTGAATGACGATAACATCTGGGAAATCTTCATTGCCGGCTTCGATGGCGCCAATCGCGTGTTACGCTGGGATGGCGCCGGTTTCGTCGATGTTGTAGATGAGACCCTTGCAGATGCCCAGCGCCAGGCGATTGGCGTGGCGGCCGGCGATCTGGACGGCGATGGCCGGGAAGAGATCTATGTCCTCAACACCGACACATTTGCCGGTCGTAAACGATTTGGCGATCGGTTGTTCGATTTTCAGGAGACCGGTTGGGTCGATCTCTTCGAATTGCCACAGAATCGCGAGGCGCTGAATCTGACCGCCGGGCGATCAGTCGCAGTGGTAGACCGACTCGGCACAGGGCGCTATGGCTTCTTCGTGGCGAATTACGGCGGACCGTTTCGCCTGTATGAACTTGATCGCTTCGGCGAAGTGCAGGACATGGCAAGCGCTGCTGGCGTCAGCGTCACCACCGGCGGACGCGGCGTGATTACGCTGCCGCTGGTAACGACCCGCATGGACATTTTTACGGTGAATGAGCATGGTCCCAACCTGCTCTTCGCCAACCGGGGCGATGGCACATTCGAGGAAATTGCTCGCCGCGCCGGTGTGCCTGATCCCCACGAACACGGGCGGGGAGTTGCGGCTGGCGATTTCGACGGTGATGGTCGGTTCGATCTGGTCTATGGCAACTGGGAGGGTCCGCATCGCCTGTTTTTACAGAAGTGGGATGGGCTGTTCGTCAATGTCGCGCCGCCGGAAATGGCGAAACCGTCGCGGGTTCGCACGGTCATCGCAGCCGACTTCGACAATGATGGCGATCTGGAGATCTTCTTCAACAATATTGGCGAACCGAACCGGCTATTCGCACGTCGTGGCGATGTGTGGACAAACATTGATCCGGGCGACGCGCTCGAACCTGCCGGGCTGGGCACCGGCGCAGCGGTTGGCGATTTTGACGGTGACGGACGACTGGAGCTGCTGATCAGTCACGGCGAAGCCGATCTGCAACCACTCAGTCTGTACCGCCCCGTTCCGAATGAACACGCCTGGTTGCGGGTGCTGCCGCTGACGCGGGCAGGCGCGCCAGCGCGCGGGGCTGTCGTCGCAGTGCACGCAGGCGGCAGGCGACAGTTGCGCGCTGTCGATGCCGGCAGCGGGTATCTCTGTCAGATGGAAGCGATGGCGCATTTTGGTCTGGGAAATGTGGACGTGGTTGAGCGTGTTGAAGTGCGCTGGCCCGATGGCGCAACGGCAACTATCATTGCGCCAGAGATCAATCGCGTGCTTCGCGTGCCTCATCCGTAAGACTGATTATGGGGCGGCGTCGAGAGCGCGCGCCAGCCCGACGACCAGACGCACGGCGTTATCGAGGTGCTCTGCATCGAGTCTCGAAAGATCATCGCTCCTTTCGTACCGATGGGGGATGCGCTTTTGGGCGTCAAGAGAGGCGATCCCCATGGCGCGCCAGCCGCGACGGCGCAGTACGCCAGCATATGTGGCGCAGCGGCAGACGCAGGGTTTTGCTGCCGCCTGCCCACTATCGACGACGCGGGCTGCCAGACGCAACAGCAACGAATCTGCCAGTTGCGGGCGCAGTGCGCCCTCTGCTGCCAGATAGCACAACGTTCCGCTTCCGATGCCATCAAGACCAACAAAGATGGTCTGCTGCGGCTCGAAGGGATATCGACGCAGCAGGTCATCGATGCCAGCGCCGCGCGTGTCCGATCCAACCCCGATCATCCACACTTCCGTATGTTGCAGACGAGGCAGTCGTGCAGCGCTTTCGATCAGCGTCGCCAGCGCCCCGGCATAACTGATGGCGCCTGGAGTCGCCGGAGCGCGTTGCACGATCAACGCCGCAATACCCTGTGCGAGCAAGGCGATCGCTGGTGCAGACTGCGCATACCAGAGCCACGTGCGCAGATTGAAAGGAAGGGGTGTGACTGCCGTGATGCTCAGCGCCAGCAGCAACGCTGCCGCAACCGTGCGTCCGATGCGGCCAAGCGAACCGTAGCCAATCGCGGCGAGCCTTCGTCCAACGGCTGGCGGCGAGCTGAGCGGCGCCAGCACCACCAGGCGCCAGCGCATCACTCCTGCAGCGGCGCGTGTGGCCACGACATTCTGGCTCATGATGTGCGGCGCCAGGAGGACAGTGTCGTACAGCAGCGTCAGAAACGCTGCACCGGCGCTGACGGCAAACATCAGGATTGCCAGCAATGGCATCCAGTAAAAACTGATAACACCGATAACAGCCAGCGTTCCGAAGACGATGCCATCGTAGCCTGGCAAACGAAACGTGCGGTAGGACTCGGCGGATAGACGGAACCCTGCCTGGCGGAGACGCGCATCGAGGAACGCAGCCATCTTTGCTTCGCCAATCGATCCGGGAGGGCGGGGTCCGATTGTTTCGACAATCCGTGCGGCGATTTCAAACGGCGTCTCAACCAGACGACCCGGCGAGTGGCTCTCCGCTGCACTGCTCCGATCAGATGCCGTCACTGCCTGTGTCCGTCTCATGGACTACGCGCAACAAGCGAAGGGTACCTCTCAAGCGCGGGACTATTGGATGATTGAAGTCGTGCACCGTTTGTGGCATGATCACACACAAAGCGAGTGAACCTCTCCGATGCCGCTTTCGACCCACACAGGAGGTGCACCCCGTGTTGCGCAGTTTCTTTTACAAAGACTGATGCAGACGGACCTCCGAGGCGCCAGCGCCCGGAGGTCTTTGTATGTTCAGGGAAGATCCTCGCCGTAGCGCCAGCGGTAGTAGTGTCGTCCGACATTGCCCATTTCAACGCGCCATCCGGGCGGATTATCGGGCACATAGGTCAGAGTGCGGCGCTCGAACAACTGGATCAGCACATCGCGTTCGACCCCGCCGACGCGCACGCGCGCCCAGAACGGCTCGCTGATCGGGTAGCCGAGGACGAACATCCAGTCGAACAGGCGATCGGTGCGCAAACGCCCCTGATCGTAGATCAGCCCGCGTGCGTTGAGATAATTCCAGAAAACCGCAGGAATGTTGTGTCCGCTTTCCGGCGCATAATGCGCAATGCGCGTCTCGGCGCGCGTCGGTCCTTCATATGTGCCGACGCGCCCCTGACGGTCAATGGTCATGCGCGGCAACTGTCCGGTCTGATCTGGTTCCGCCCGTGTGATAACCACAGCGAAACTGGCGTACAGTGGCGCGTTGGGATCATCTGCGTCGCCAGCGACGGGAATGGCTGCCGCTTCGCGCTGAACGAACTCGGTGTCGCCAACCTGCATGCGCCCGGTGACCAGTTCCATCACCAGCAGACCAGAGGTGACAAACCAGGGGTTTGAACGATCACCGAACGGATTGTTCAATTCCATCCGACCCTTGTCGAAGTACTGCACCTGCCGCATGCCGCTG
>JANWXL010000312.1 GCA_025055265.1 Roseiflexus sp. | reverse complement strand
CATCGCGCCGGAACACCTGCCGCACATCTTTGAACGCTTCTACCGGGCTGATCCGGCGCGCGGACGAGAAAACGGCAACGCTGGATTGGGTCTTTCCATCGCCAAAGGGCTGGTCGAAGCGATGCACGGGCGCATCACCGTGACGAGCGCCGTCGGCGTCGGCACGACGGTCTCGGTGGCGCTGCCGCGCAGTGAGGCGACCGTCGCCGCGTGAGCAAGGACTGACGCCAGGCAGCCGTAGGGGCGCAGAGGAACTCACAAAGGTAGATTTTTCCGGCAAGCCCTCACAGAGCGCACATTTTCAGAAACGGCACATGAAAAAGCTCACACGTATTACGCTTGATCCGGCAGTCATGGGCGGAAAGCCCTGTATCCGCGGACTGCGAGTCACTGTCGGCACAATTGTCGGACTGGTTGCATCAGGCTACTCCACTGCAGACATTTTGCACGCCTACCTGTATCTGGAGGAAGTGACATACGGGAAGCGCTGGCATATGCCGCGTGGCGTGTCGAAGAAGTCGACGAACGTACATCCCGTGCGCGGATTCTGCCTCTTAACCGTTGAGCATACGGTGTAACCGCCTGACCAGCGCGCCAGCGCTGCTTTTCATCAGGCTTCGCTTGTGACAACTGCGGCAGGCACGCAAAGCGACCTTCTTTGCTGGCGGGAAGTTACTTCGGCGCTGGCGAGCCTCGCAATCGTTGGAGTCCGTGATGGCGGCGTGATTGGGTACACATTATGCCATACCCGACTGCCATAAATGTGGCAACGCCCTGCCACAGGGCAGCGGGGGTCAACGAAAACGCCTCCGGCTGCACTTCGTTCCTGGCGTAATACATAACACTGCTGCCACGACGATCATCACGAACAGGACCAGGGCAGCTCATCAGCGCGGAATAAAATCCATCTCCGGTCCCAGACTGTGCACAAAGGCGGCAATCAGGCGCGCCGCATGCTCGACATCGCTTAGAGCGATCATTTCGTTGGGTGAGTGCATATAGCGGTTCGGGATCGAGATGACGCCGGTTGCAACGCCGCCGCGCGACACATGGATGGCATCGGCGTCGGTACCGGTATAGCGCGGGTTGATCTGCACGCTGTACGGAATGCCCTCACGCTCGGCGACTGCCACGAGCATGTCGTACACCACCGGGCTATTGGCGGAACCGCGCGACAGCACTGGTCCGCCACCCAGTCGTATATTGCCGTACTGCTTGCGATCCGCATTCGGATGATCGGTAGCGAAGGTCACATCCACGGCAATCGCCACCTGCGGCTCAAAACTGAATGCTGCTGTGCGCGCCCCGGCGAAGGTAATCTCTTCCTGCGACGTCGCCACGGCTGCCACTGTCGCGCGCGGACGATCGCGCGCCAGCAGGCGCAGCGCCTCCAGCACCGTGAATGCGCCGATCCGGTCGTCGATGCTGCGCGAGACGATCTTGCCCCCCGGCAGGTCATAGATCGGCGCATCGATCACCCCGGCAGCGCCGACACGCACCAGCGCCTCGGCTTCTGCGCGGTTCGCAGCACCGATGTCGATCCAGAGGTCCTCGATCTTGCTGGCTTTGTCCCGTTCCTCGGATTTCATCTGATGGATAGGCTTCTTCCCGATCACCCCGATCACATCGCCAGCGCGCCCCAGCAGGCGCACCCGCTGCCCGACGAGCACCTGCGGGTCCCACCCGCCAATCGGCGAAAACCAGAGGAAGCCATCGTCGTCGATGTAACTCACCATGACTCCGATTTCGTCGATGTGCCCGGCGAGCAGCACCCGCGGCGTGCCTCCTTCGAGCACAGCATACGAACTGCCGCGCACATCGGCGTAGACCCGGTCGGCAAAGGTTTCGGCTTCGCGCCGCCAGACGCGCCCGGCAGCGACTTCTTCGCCGGAGGGACCAGGAGTGGCGAGCAGTTGTTTCAGAAAAGCAAGCGAATGGTCGTTCATCATTGTTCCTCGATATTCTCTGGCGCGCACGCCATGGTATTGCACAGACGCCTGGAACCAGACCGGTGGCATCGTGCGCGGTACGCTCCCAGCGCGCATGCCATTGTACCGCACATACGACTGCCAGAGCGAGGAGTGAAGAGTGAGGGGAAGGCGTGCCTTGCATTCGTGGTCTGCGCATTCTAAGCGCCATGATTTTATTATTATCGGCGTAGAAAACCTTTACAGCAACGATGGAGTGACATATACTTTTTCCCGCAGACCTTGAACCGCTGCACATCTGGCAGGATATGGCGAAAGACTCATCCCTGAAGTTGTGCTGAACTCTGAGATAGACGATGCGCCATTCAAGGTCAGCGAAGAGGATAGGCGTTTAAGTCGGGAATGTCATGGAGAGCAGGCATGACGGCGTTGTTTCCTGATACCCATCCAAAAATGGAAGCCCTGCAAATCGAATTGCTTCGGCGTATGCCATCCTGGAAAAAGATGGCGATGGTGGACAGTCTGAACGAGACGGTCAAAACGCTGGCGTTGAAGGGCATCCAGCAGCGCCATCCCGAAGCGGCGCCCGAACAAGTCCACCGCATGTTGGCTGAAATCACGCTTGGAGAGGAACTGGCGCAAAAAGTGTACGGCCATGCAAGGTGAAGCCACCCGTATTACACTGCTGGTCACGAAAACGCTCGAACGGCTGGGGATTCCCTACGCAGTGGGTGGCTCGTTGGCAAGTTCCCTGTACGGCGTTATGCGCTCCACGCTGGATGTGGACATTGTGGCGGATATCAAACCGGAGCAAATTCCTCCCCTGATCGCTGCCCTCTCACATGAATTCTATGCCGATGATGAAATGATAAAAGACGCCATCGCACATCGAAGCAGTTTCAATTTCATCCATTATGAGACCGCCTTCAAGGTAGATGTTTTCATCCGCAAGTTACGCGCCTTCGACCAAATGCAGTTGGAGCGGCGCCAGCCCGTAGTCATTGCTGCCAATCCCGAAGAGAGTGTTTACATCGTCAGCGCCGAAGATATTATCCTTTCCAAACTGGAATGGTATCGCCTGGGCGGCGAGGTTTCCGAAAGGCAGTGGCGCGATGTTCTGGGCGTGCTGAAAGTCCGCGCGGGTGAACTTGACCTGAACTACTTGCGAAGGTGGGCGACGGAACTCAACGTCAGCGACCTGCTGGAATGCGCGTTGAAGGAAGCGGAATAGTCATATGATCGACAAATTCCTCTACGCCCGCACGACTGAACCCGCCCATCAGGCGGACATTGAGAGCTGGCCGTCTTTAGAGGCATTGCCGCATGAGCAGAGGGACGCAATGAGCAGCTCAGTCGAAGCCGAACTGCGGTTGCAGGAAGGCAGGCTCCTCGATGCGATGCGCGCGCGCGACATCGTGACGCTGTCGCGGCTGTTTGATCAGGACTATGTCTTCACCAGCGCTGGCGGCAGGGTATGGGGGCCGCGAGCAGGCGCTGCAGGACTTTAGCGAGCCAGGCTTTACGCCCGGGCGGATCGAGGTGGAGCTGGAACGAGTCATTCCGCTGGTCGATGCTGGTCTGGTGACGGGGCGCTCGCGCGTAGCGGTTACGGTGGGCGGCGCCTCCATCTCCGGCGTCTATCGGTTCACGCGGGTCTGGCGGCGCGCAAACGGTGAGTGGAGGATCCTGGCGACCCACACGTCAGTTGAAGAGACGCCAGCGTAACTGAATTCAAGTGGTATGACGATGGAAGACATATTGGCTGACTACGACGATCTTGAGCGAGAAGATTTATATGCAACACTCGCATATGCAACCCGTCTCAGTCAAATCAAGCGCGTTCAGGAAATTGCCGCATGAACTTTCTTGTGGACGCCCACCTTCCACACCGCCTGGTTTATTGGCTTCGTAGTCGCAGTCATGATGTTGTTCATACACGCGATCTTCCTCAGGGTAATCGCACCGGAGATAGCGCAATAAACGCCCTCATGGACATAGCCCGCCTCTAGAGACAACCATCACCTGATCGCGTGAGGCAACGGTTCCTCAACCGAAAGTTCCTCCCGCTGTCGGTCGAAGACCTGGCGCGCCTGATCGAGGCGCCGCGCGGCTTCAGCCATCGTCAGCGCCGCGCGGTTGGCGTCTTCGGCGCGAAAGCCGCTGTAGAACGCCAGCATGTGATCGAGCGCTGTCAGTTCCAGTTCCAGCCCCTCCAGATAGAGCGCGTGCGCTTCGGCAAGCGTTTCAGGCGGCTCGAGTGCGGCGATCACGGCATATGCCTGCTCGATCTCGTTTCGCAACCGCTGCGCCGACGTCGCATGGACAATCGATGATCCGCCGGGGCGACTCGTTGCGTTGCGATACGATTCGATGGCGCCGCGCAGACGAGCGCGGGGCTCTTCGAGGCGGCTGAGGTACGCCAGAAGCGCGGCCTCTCGCTCGGCAGCCAGTTCCGGCGCGAGGATCGCCGGAACATCAGGAAGCGCGGCATTAACGTCGTTCACTGGCGGCGCCTGCGCTTCGGCGGCATTCACACGTTGCGCCAGTTCCGCCGCAATGAGCGCCTCGTTCCGTTCCACCGCCGCGCGCAGCGCATAATTGAGCGCAAGCGTGAGCAAGAGGAGCAGCACCGGCATGATCCAGAGCAGCGCGCGCGCCCGTCCCATCTCCTGACGTGAATGCCGCCAGCCGACCCACCAGGAATCGGCATGGTCGGACGATGGCGTCGGTGTCGAGATCAGACGGCGGAATGCTCCCGCCATTCGCGCTCGCCACGAACCTGGCGCTTCCTGCGCCTCGTCATCAGTCGAAGACTCAGACGGAGCGGCAGGCAGCGCAGCAGGCGCCGCGCGCGCAAATGGAGCAGTGATGGCGGTATTGTCATCGTGCAGCAACTGGCGGCTCTTCAGCCATGCCAGCCCGCGCTGCGCTGGCTCGTTGTGCGGATTGATCGCCAAAACCGAGCGCAGACAGAACGCGATTTCTTTTGGATCATCGAGAACGCCGGAGAGCCACAGCCACCCCATTTCGTGCTGCGGATCGAGTTGCACAACCCGCGACAACAGCACTGCCGCCAGGCGTCGCTGTCCGCCGCGCGCCGCCGCCACCCCGCGCACAAAGAGTTGCGCCGCCTCGCGCTCGTTCGCCTTGATCTCCGACTTGATCATCAGTGCTCCGGCAACAGACGACTCAACACCCGTTGCGACTCATACGGATCCTGCAGCAGGCGCGCACGAATGACCTCCCAGTTGCGCGGGTCTTCACCGCCGAGCCGCCAGATTGCAATTCCTGCCAGATCGAGTTCCTGCACCAGACGCAGTTTGGCATCAAGCCCGCTGCTCGTAGCGAACCAGACCTCGCGCCGCCCCTCGGTGCGCGAACTGTAGGTGATCCAGTTTTCCTGCACCAGACCGTTCTGATTGCTCTCCATCAGATTGACCGACAGACGGTACGTCTGAATGATCTCATTGATCATCGCCCACGTCTGCCCGCGCGCATTGCCGCTGCCATCGCGGGGCCAGTTGTAGCCGTAGAACGGTACGCCGATCACCACCTTCGCCGGATCAACGACCGTCACTGCATAGCGCGCCACTCGTTCGACCCAGTACACCGGCGCCACTGGACCGGGACCGCCGCCGCGCCAGTGGTAATCGTAGGTCATAATGCGCAGCCGGTCGACCACCTGACCGATGACGGCCCAATCCTGAAATCCTCCCGACCCGCAGTCATCGCAATCTTTGGCGTGAACGGCGACGGTCAGCAGTTTGCCGTGCGCGTGGAGCGCGTCCGCCAGTTCCAGAATGAAGGCGCTGTACTCATCACGCAGGCTGCTGCTCAGAAACTCATAATCAATGTCGATCCCGTCGTAGCCATAGGTCAGAACTTCATCAACGATCTGTTGCACGTGATACGACCGCAGGCGCGGATTGCGCAGGATGCCCGGCACCGGATCCTCGCCGGTAACGACATTGTGAACGGTTGGAATGACCAGGACATTTTTGCTGTGCGCCAGTTCGACCAGCGTGCGGTCGCGCGCCTCGCTCCCAAAACGCAGCGCACCGCTCGGGGAGGGAGAATACCAGAAGGGACTGATCTCATCGAGAATGTCGGCATTCGCCTCGAACGACTCACGATTTTCGGAACCGAACGAGTTGGGGAGCCAGGCCGCGATATAGCGCCCGGTCTTCGGATGGAGCCAGCCATCCCCAGGCGCAGGGTCAGGCGCAACCATTGCCGCGTCATTCGCCGAAGTGGAAGGGACGAGAGTCGGCGCAGGCGCCGGCGTCACATCGGCAGAC
>JANWXL010000288.1 GCA_025055265.1 Roseiflexus sp. | reverse complement strand
GGGAACCGCCATGGTCGCAAAGAGATCGGGAAAAATCGGACGCAATGTGCGCCGTAGCCAGACGTAGAAGAAATCCGAGAGATCGGCGTAGCCGATGTTGTCGTAGTATGGCGGGTCGGTGGAGATGATTTTGTTGGTGCTGAGGGATTGGGTTTGGGCGTCGGCTTGGATGCTGTAACCAGCAGGCATTCCGTTGCTATGTGCTATGCCTTCAATGCTCTCAGCCGTCCAATCGACTGCGCCAGAAAAGCTGCCAGTGCCATCGAGAAGAGTATTAAGTTCGGCATAGTCCCATGTCATAGGAATGCTCTGTCGGGCGAAGGTATTGCGGGTTGAGTCTCTATCTGTAAACCAAGTACAGATAGATGAGCCACGATCTGCCAGTTTTGAAATTGCAAACGCCAGATACACCCCGACGGCTTCGGCGTAAGCGCGGGGACCTGTGCCGCCCGCGGCGAGGGAGTCCTCACCCCCCTGGCCCCCCTCTCCACCTGTGGTGGAGAGGGGGGAACGAGAGTCGTGCGCCTCCCGCTCCGGCGGAGCAGGAGAGGGGGGTTGGAGGGGTGAGGAGTCCTCCCCCTCTCCAGCGTCGCTGGAGAGGGGGCAGGGGGGTGAGGAAGAAAAAGCCTTTGAGACGCGGAAAACGTCCCTCGTATCTAAAAACTCTACACTTGAGAGCATCCCTCATCCCTCGCCCCTCGTCACTCGTCACTCATCACTTGTCACTCGTCACTCATCACTCATCACTGACCAGCGCGCCGCCCACGCCTCCAGAGGCAGGCGCAGGACTGCCGGTTCTCAGTTCTTGGTTCTCAGTTCCTGGTTCTCTAGTTCACATCCCCCAGTTTCACCGCCTGGAACAACCGGATGCGCGCCAGTGATGCGCCAAGCGCCAGCAGCGAGAGCAGGAGCGTTACGCCGAATGCCGCGTAGATGCTTGCCATGCTTTCCCACGCCAGGCGCGGCGGGTAGGCGGGCACGCCGGGATACGGTCCCACGCCGACTTGCATGAAGGGCACGATCAGCAACGCCGCCAGTGCGCCGATCCCGCTGCCAGCCGCCAGGCCGGCGCCGATCAGCAGCAGTTGTTCCAGCGTGAGCGCCGCCGCAACCCCGAATCCGCTCAATCCCAGCGCCCGCAGCATGCCCAGTTCAATCGCGCGACGGCGTGCGGTGATGAACCCGGCGACCAGAAAACCGAGCAGCGTCAACGCGCCAGCCGTCAGAAAGCCGATTGTCAGGACGCCAAACAATCCCTGGCGCTGCGGACGAGCCTGTTCACGCGCGATGAGCGTCGCGCTGTCAAGGACATCGATCACCGGAATGCCTAATCCGCGCACGTTGGCAACCACTTCCTCGATGGGAACTGCCGGGTCGCGGGTGATCCAGACATCATATGGGTACTGTCCGCCCATTTCATCGAAGATATAGTTCAGGTTGGCGACGATGATCGGGCCGTCCTGCGGATAGAAGCCGGGCCAGAGGTCAATCGCAGCGACGATGCGGAAGCGAACCTCGCGCTGATCGCCGTAGAGCTGCAGCGTGGCTGGCAGCGCATCGCCAACCCGCAGCCCCTCGCCCAGCAGGTCACGGCTGACGAGCGCACCGTTCGGGTAACGCGCCAGCAGGTTCATCAATCCGCCAAGCGACTCGCCTCCGCCCCAGGCGCGGTCAAAGCGGGTGATCACCTTCGGAAAGTCGGTCCGATCAATCCCGATCAACTGCGCCTGTCTGTTACTCGCGCCAGCGCTGATGAAGGCGTCGTAGCGCCCGACCCGCGCAGCCGCCCGCACGCCCGGCGCCTGGAGATGCTCGCTCACCGGAACGAACAGGAAGCGCGCCTCTTCCCGAATGTCGCGGCGCTGTTGCTGCGGCGGTCTGCCGGGCTGACCAGGTCGCGCACGCTCGGCGCTCTCGCCCGTCTCGAAAAGTTGGGTCATCGCTCCTGCCTGATACGTGAGTTCTGTTCGCATGACCCCGTCAAGCATGTCTGCCATAGTGGAACTGTACGTCGCCAGGCTGAGCGTCAGGATCAGCAGGAGCAGAGCGCCGCGATAATTGTCGGTCTGCCGCGCCAGTGCGCGTAACGTGACCAGCGGTGCAACCCAAGCCGGAATGGTCGCCAGCCGCGCCAGCCCTTCCAGGATGAGCGGGATGAGGCGCAGCGCCAGCAGGCCAAGCGCAAAACAGAGGAGCGCCGGAGTTGCCACCAGCAATGGATTGCTGAACGGATCCGCATTCCCCTGAAACAGGCCGCCGCCGGTCTGCAACTGATAGACGCCGTATGCCGCCGGGATCAGGAGCAGCAGATCGAGATAGGCGCGCTGCCAGAAGGGGGGACGCACCGCGCGCGCCGTCTGTTGCTGTTCTTCCACCAGGGTGCGACGTGTCGCCACCAGCGCCGGTATCAACGATGCAACTACGGTAATCGCCAGGACGACCAGGGCGAATGTCAGGCTCTGCGCGCCGAGCGACAGCGGGGCGCTGGGAACTGACAGATCGACATCAAGGAATGAGCGAACCCGGCTCATCACCGATGCAAAGGCGATCCCGAGCGGCAATCCCATGGCGAGCGCCGCAGCGCCGATAATGGTCCACTCAACCAGGTACATGCCCAGAATCTGTGCGCTTCTTACGCCGCGTGACTTGAGAAGCGCAATCTCGCTGCTCTGCCGCCGCACGAGCAGCGCGGCGATCAGCGCCGCAAAGTAGAGCGTCAGCGCCAGGATTGGCGCGCTGAAGACGAACAGTTGCGTTGTCAACGATGCCACTCGATCCTGATAGCGTTGCAGCGCCTCCGTCGGTCCCTGTTCGAGACGCAGCCCCGGAATGATACCGTTGACGCGCGCGCGTACACTTTCGACGCGGCTCAGGAGCGGCGACACCTGTGCGCCGGTGACGCCTTCGCCGCTCAACCGCACGAACCAGAGCGCCTGATCAACCTCATCGCGCAGCGCCGCAGCGACGGGACCGGTAAAACTCGCCTCCGACACAATAAGAAGATCGTTCAACGTGTCAGGCGGGAAGAACCAGGCTGGATCGCTACGGTTAACCGGCTCCCAGATTGCCGCCACACGCGCCTGAAGCGTTGCCGGACGTGTGCCGGAAGCGATGATCGTAAGTGTATCGCCCACATTCACGCCAGCTTCATCGGCGAAGGCGCGGGCGATCATTACGTCCAATACAGCGCCGTCCGCTGCCGACGATGGCATCCGCCCGTCGACGATTCGCATGCGATCGTCGAGGCCGCTGATGAAGCCGAGCGGCGCATTTTTGAGGAAAACCGCGTCACCGCCGACCGCCAGGAACACACGGAGCGGCGCAGTGCGGACATGGCGCGCAAAACTGTTGAGCGGCAGATCGAGACCCGGAATGCCCTCGCGCCGCAGATAATCGTCCGCTGGCGCGACGCGCTCCCACTCCAGCGGCGTATTCCACGCGCCGATATAGCGCAGGAGCAGCGCGAACGGCGACCGTCCCTGACGCTCCTCCTGCTGCCGGATTTCGTCCTGCAACAGGCGCAGGCTGGCTGCTTCGGCGTATGCTGGAATAGCAACCGCCAGCGCAACAGCAGTGACCGCCGCCAGCCACGCGCAGAGCGCCAGCCCGAGGTTGGCGCGCAGGCGCTTAGAAGCAGCAATCAGGACGGAAAGAAAAGTCAGTATCAGGCGCATGGCTACGACCCAACCACGATGTCGCCTTCATTCAGACCCTCGAGGATCTCGACGCGCTCCTCGGTTTCGATGCCGACCCGCACCGTCACGCGGCGTTCGCGTTCGCCTTCACGCACGATGACGAAGCGGCGACCCTCGAATGAGCGGATGGCTTCCGGCGGCAGCCAGAGAACGTTTTCCTTGCGTTCCAGCACAATGCTGACCCGCGCAACGGTCACGCCAGCCTCGAACTTCTGGCCACGGGCATCGACCACCTGGAAGCGCGTCGTAACGTCGCGGTCCTGAACGGCGCCGCTTCCGCCCGATCCGTAGGGCGCCGGCATGCGGCGAATGACGCCGGGGATCGTCAGGTCGGGACGGGAGAGCAGGCGAATCTCGACGCTCTGCCCTTCAGACAGCACACGCATCTGCTGCGGGCTGAGGGTCGCGGCGAACTCTAGGTTTGACGGATCGGCGACCTCAATAACCGGCTCGAATGCAGTTACATTCGCGCCCGGCTCAATAGCGACCGCCAGAACGGTTCCATCCTGCGGCGCAATGACCCGTCCGTCATCGACGCGGCGGCGAGCCTTTTCCAGTGCGCGCTCGGCGTTTTCGACAGCGCGGATGGCGCTGTTGAGCGTCTCATTGCGCGCCTCCTCCAGTGCGACCTGCGCCCGTTCGAGCGCAAGCCGCGCCTCTTCAATCGTCTTATTCTTCCCCTGGAGCAGCGTATCGAGCGCCCGTTGCGCCTCCTCGACTTTCTTCTCCGCCTCACGGATACGGACGATCTCTTCTTCATACGCGCGATCACGGGCGCGCTGCGCCTGCTCCAGATTAAGTTCAGCGTCGCGCAGAGCGCGTTCGGCCTGCTTCAGCCTCACACGATACTCTTCTTTTTGCTTGTCGGTCAGACGATTGGGCACCAGCACCCCGGCTTCATTCTTGATAAACGGATTTTCAGGGTCAGTGCCGTAGCGCTGCACCCAGTCCCAGTTCCAGTAGGCGACGCTGTACGCCTTCTGCGTATCGGAAAGGGCGTCGGCGCTATCGCGCAGCGCCTCGTCCGCTGATGTTTTCGACCACGAGGAGTCGTCGCGCGTTTTGCGCAGTTCGCGCTGCGCCGCTTCCAGACGATCCTGAAGCTCCTTGAACAGATCAGCCTCGCCGCCGGGCAACAACCGTTCGAGTTCACGCCTGGCGCGCTCGACATCGAGTTCGCGCTCCTTGATCCGTTTCTCCTTCGCCAGCCGCGCGCTCTCAAGGTCGCGTCGCGCCTGCGCCAGATCGTCCTGGGCGCGCCGCAACTCGTCGAGCGCTTCCTCCTGCTGCAGTTCCGCCAGGATGTCGCCTTTCTTGACAACATCGCCGCGACTGACGTTCACCACATTCACGCGCCCATCGCGCCGAAATGCCAGTCGCGCCATATCAACCGGCGTTGCGCGGGCGGTCACCGTGAATACCTGCTCGATAGCGCCGCGCTTCACGGTATATGTCGGGCGTTCAAGCGCCGGATCGGGCGGCAGGGGGGTGGGAGTTGGCGGCTCCTGCGCCGCCTGCGTCGTACCGCAGGCGGCTAACAGCGCCACGCAGCAGATGCTTATCCAGCGAGTTATCCATCGCATAGCATACCAATCCCGCAGCATCGCTCGCAAAAGTTGACGCGAAGACGCACAGGCGCAACGCTTAGCAATCAGTACTCTATGCCTTTGCGTCTTCGCGACTTTGCGTCAGTCTTTCTGAGAAACAACTCGAATTCAGGGCGCATAGCCAGCAGGAAGCGGACCTGCCTCCTCTTCGACATTATATCCCTTGTAGTCCGGATCGACCTCTTTGGCACATGCAGGCGCTTGCGCGTTCGGGCGATTCATGCACTCGGCAAAGGCGGTCGCAAGACGTTGCGCTTCAGCCAGTTCCTTTTCCAGGTTTGCGCCCTTCTCCACGACAGCGCTGAGCGCTTTGAAGAACCAGTACGGGTCGGAGTACTGGCTGTAGATAGCGCTCTGGTCGCGGACATTCTGTGACGGGATTGCCAGCGTTGCCCGGATAGCCTCGAACTGTGCAGCGCGCTCCGGCGGGATCTGCTTGAGGAATTCCTCGGACTGCGCTACTGATCGGCGGGCAGGCATGTCGCCATACATCAGAGATGTATCGCTTGAGAGAAACTTGATCCATTCCCAGCATGCCTGCGGTTGCTTTGTTTGTGCCGAAATGAAGAGTCCGCGTATGAACAACTCGCTCGGCGGCACGCCCGCGCCGCCAACCGGCAGCGGCGCCGCCCGAATGTCGCGCTCAACCGGCGTCAGCGGCGCAGCAGTCGGCGGAGGTCCGTCTCCCGGCGTGATCGGTTGAGCGATAACCCCTTCCTGAAACGACTCGGCATACCCGAACCACATCCCGACCCGACCGGACTGGACCAGTTCATAAGAACGATCCTCGCCGAAATCGTCGCGCCGATAGGTGAACTTGAACGGCGGCGTCACCTTGTGCACCGTGCTCAGATCGAGGTACCAGCGGATGGCAGCGATCGTCTTCGGGTCGGTGTAGTTCGGGCGCAGGTCTTTGCCCTCGCCAACCATCAGGCGCGCGCCAAACTGACTGATGAAGAACAGCAGGTCGGATTGCGGACCGCCTAGCGGTACGTATCCCCACCGTTGATCGCTCCCTTCCCCTTTGGTGAGCGCCTGCGCCGCCGCCAGGAAATCGTCCGGCTTCCAGTCAGCGCGCGGCGGTTGCACGCCTGCCGCCTCGAAGGCAGCGTGGTTATAGACCAGAGTGCGCATATTGACCGCGTAGGGCAAGCCGTAGATGCGCCCTTCACGACTGTACAGCGCCAGCGCTGCCGGGAGGATGTCATCGCGCGGGAAGTTGGGGTCTGCCTCGATCAGCGGGCGCAGGTCGAGCAGTGCCGCATTATCGTTGCTGGAGAGCGGACCAAACCAGAAGAAACAGTCGTTAGTCTGCGCCAGCATTGCGGCGGTGACCTCCTGTATATCGGGCGTCCACTCAATCTGTTTCAACTGCACGAAGATGTCGGGGCGCTGTTCGCGGAAGGCGCGTGCGACGCGACGCAGTTCAGTCGAATTGTAGCCATAGAGACCAAATGTTACGGTGGTGGCGCCGGCTGGCGCTTCCTGCGGCTCGGGCGTGGCGACCACAACTGGATTGAGATTCGGCTTAGGCGTCGGCGTCAGTTCGCGCTGCGCCATCTCCTCCCGCATCTGGCGTTGCGCTTCCGCCAGCGCCTGACGCGCATTCGCCTTCGGGTCGCTGGCGACTGCGGAAACCGCCTGACTCAACGCA
>JANWXL010000242.1 GCA_025055265.1 Roseiflexus sp. | reverse complement strand
TTCGGCAAGTCGCTGAACGGCAATGGAAAGGGAACCGCTAATGGCAACGCCACGACTCCTTGAGATTCGCCAGGGGGTGCTCAGCAAGAACGACCGCCTGGCGGCTGAGTTGCGCAACCGCTTTACTGCGGCTGGCGTTTTTGTCGTCAACCTGCTTTCCAGCCCTGGCGCCGGCAAGACCCGGCTGCTCGAAGAAACGATACGTCGTATGCAGCAGCGCAACCTGCGGGTGGCGGCGCTCGTCGGCGACCTGGCGACCGACAACGATGCGCAGCGCCTGGCGCGTAGCGGCGCGCCGGTGCGCCAGATTCAGACCGGCGATCTGTGCCACCTGGAGGCGCACCTGATCGAACGCTATCTGGAAGGCTGGAACCTGAACGACTTTGATGTGCTGTTCATCGAAAATGTCGGCAACCTCGTCTGCCCGACAGGGTACGACCTGGGTGAAGCGGCGCGCGCGGTGCTGCTGTCGGTGACTGAGGGCGAGGATAAGCCGTTGAAATATCCTGGCGCGTTCGTGTCGGCGGATTGCGTGGTGGTCACCAAGGTCGATCTGGCAGAGGCGGTTGAATTCGACATGCGCACTGCCGAGGCGAACATCGCCTCGGTCCATCCTGGCGTGCCGGTTCTGTACACCTCGGCGCGCACCGGCGCCGGGCTGGACGCCTGGATCGCCTGGCTTGACGCACGGCGACATGCAATGTCGGCGGTGGCAGAAGTCTCTTCTCCCGGTTATGCACAAGACTAGTAAGGAGCACGTGGCAGTATGGCAACGCTGTTATGGTTCCAGGGCGGCGCATGCAGCGGGAATACCATGTCGTTTCTCAACGCCGAGGAACCAACGGTCTGCGATCTGCTGACCGACTTCGGCATCGAGTTTCTCTGGCATCCCTCGCTCGGCATGGAACTGGGCGAGCAGGCGCAGGCGCTGTTCCACGCGCTGGCGCGCGGCGAGAAGCCGCTAGACATTTTCGTGTTCGAGGGAACGGTCATCCGTGCGCCGCACGGCACCGGGCGCTACAACATGTTCGCCGAGCGCCCGATGCTGGAGTGGGTGCAGATGCTCGCGCCACAGGCGGGCATCGTCGTCGCCATTGGCGATTGCGCCTGCTGGGGCGGCATTCCGGCAGTCGCCCCCAACCCGTCGGACTCGATCGGTCTGCAATTCCTGCGGCGTGAGTTTGGCGGCTTTCTGGGGAAAGATTTCCGCTCGAAACTGGGGCTGCCGGTGATCAACATCCCCGGCTGCCCGGCGCATCCTGACTGGATCACGCAGATCGTCGTGGCGCTGGCGACCGGACGCGCGCACGACATTGCGCTCGATGAGCTCAATCGCCCGAAGACGTTCTTCACCAGTTTCACGCAAACCGGCTGCACCCGCAATCAGTACTTCGAGTACAAGCAATCGACAACGGAGTTTGGCCAGGGGACGCGCAAAGGGTGTCTGTTCTACGAATTTGGTTGCCGCGGACCGATGACGCGCTCACCGTGCAAC
The DNA here is from genome assembly GCA_025055265.1 of Roseiflexus sp. Classification (GTDB taxonomy): domain Bacteria; phylum Chloroflexota; class Chloroflexia; order Chloroflexales; family Roseiflexaceae; genus Roseiflexus. The sequence goes on along the minus strand of JANWXL010000242.1, from coordinate 662 downwards.
CGCATCCTCTGGAATCGCCAGTCGAGCAAGACGCGCGCTGGCATGCCCTGCACCGGGTGCACCGAGCCGGAATTCCCCTTCTTCGACCTGGCGCCCGGCACGGTGTTCAAGACGCAGAAGATCAGCGGCACGATCCCGAAGGATATGCCCACCGGTCTCGATCCGATCAGTTATATGGGGCTTGCCGCCGCAGCGCGCGTCGCTGCGCCTCAGTGGGCGAAAGAGGATATGTTCGTCGTCTAGCCGTAACGTTCCAGAGGAGAGAGCGCAATGACTGCGACTGTGAGCACAAAACGCATGGACCTCCACGTGAGTCCGCTGGGGCGCGTGGAAGGCGACCTCGATCTGCGCGTCACCGTTGAAGATGGCGTGGTGACGCAGGCGTGGACGGAAGCCGGCATGTTTCGCGGCTTCGAGATGATTTTGAAGGGGAAAGACCCACAGGCAGGGCTGATCGTAACGCCGCGCATCTGCGGCATCTGCGGCGGCAGCCATCTGTACAAATCCGCCTTTGCGCTGGATGTCGCCTGGCGCACTGAGCTGCCGCCGAACGCGCTGCTGGTGCGTAACATCGCGCAGGCATGCGAAACGTTGCAGAGCGTGCCGCGCTGGTTCTACGCGCTGTTCGCCATCGATCTAACCAACCGGCGCTACGCGAAGGC
>JANWXL010000240.1 GCA_025055265.1 Roseiflexus sp. | reverse complement strand
TTGTGTCAGTCACGACCAGGCGCGGTCTATCAGGCATGCCTCAGATCCTCGTCGAGCTCATCGTCCTCTGCTGCAATCGGAGAAAGCCCGAAGCGACCAAGCGCAAACAGGAAGTCGACGCGAGTCATGCCGGACAAACGGGCAGCCATGCCGGTGGAGATCCGCCCCATCTCATAGAGCTTGACTGCAAGCAAAAGTCGCGCTTCTTCAGCAAAGGCGTCTTCGCTCTCGTTGAGGGCAAGGAGGAGATCATTGGGATAAGGAATGGTTAATATGCGCTCGCTTGACATGACCTTATTCCTGCTATTTTTTATCGGCTTTTATCTTAGCAGAATTTTCAAGATTTTTCGCCCCATTCAATATGCAGCGATCCGCGCCCATCCGCCGCATTAGTGCCAATCCGTGTCCCATTTTACATTGCCGCCAGCAGCGGTTTGTCTGCGTCCTGCGGCGCGCGCAGTTTCAGGCGGATGAGTCCCCGGGCGAATGCCGCTTCTACCGGCATATCGTCGCGCGCGGCGAGCGCCTCGTAGAAGCCGCTGGCGAAGGCGATGGCACCGTCGACGCTGATCGGTCCGCGCATGGCGATCAGGAAGGGTTCGCCGCTGCCGGTGGCGTTCGCGGCGAAAGCCGAGTCGCAGGCGCTGAGGAGCACGCAGCGCAGACCGGGGGTCTGCCGCACCATCTCGGCGAGCAGCGGATAGGGGAGGGTCCAGCCGCGCCCGCCCTCGCCGTCATCGAGCAGCACGCCGTCGATCGCGCCGTGGGCGAAGATGTGCAGATAGCGCGGGCGATAGTGCATCAGCGCGCGCTGAACGTCTTCTGGCGTCGCCAGCGGCAGGATCTCGACGCGAAAGCGGTCGGGATAGGGTGCCAGCGCATCGCGCAGGGCGCGCGCATCGCGCTCCCAGCGGAGCGGCGCGCCGCCGAGAGGGGAAGCGTAGACCGCCAGCACCGTCGCCGGTTCGGCGCGCGCGGCGGAGGCTGGCGCCGGGTCGTTGATGACCGTGGCGTTACCGCCGCCTTCGGCGTGCGCCGAGTGGATGTACGTCCGCCGCGCCTTTGGCGACGGCGGCGTGGCGGCGCTATCGCCCCGGTTCTCCACGCGCGCATCGCCGCCGCCCTCGGCGTGCGCTGAACCCTGGTAGAGCCGTGTCTCGTCAGGCAGAT
>JANWXL010000224.1 GCA_025055265.1 Roseiflexus sp. | reverse complement strand
GAACTTTTCGGACCAGGCGACGATCGGACGGAAGATCAACTGGTCATAGATCAGAATGATGATCAACAACGTCAGACCGGCGTAGACCATCGCCGCCACATCAGCCTGTTCGATAGCCAGGGCGATGTACGAGCCGACCCCCGGCAGGTACTGGTCATTGTCGCGTCCGACCACCGAGATGACCTCCGAGGCGACGACGAAGAACCAGCCGCCCGACACTGACATCATCGTGTTCCAGATCAGGCTCGGCATCGCAAACGGCACTTCGAGCTTCCAGAACTTCTTCCACGGCGAGAGGCGCAGCACTGCTGCGGCTTCGCGCAACTCCCTGGGGGTTGTGATCAACGAATGATAAAAACTAAACGCCATATTCCAGACCTGCGAAGTGAAGATCGCAAAGATGCTGGCCGCTTCAAGCCCAAGCAGGCTGCCGCGGAAAACGCCGAGAAAAATCGCCGTCGTCACCGTCAGAAAGCCGAGGATCGGCAACGACTGGAGGAAATCCAGCGCCGGAATAATCACCACTTCGGCGCGCCGCGATTTGGCAGCAAGCGTCGCAACCGTGAATGTGAAGAGCAGACTCAACAACACCGCCAGAAACATGCGGAACACTGTCCGCAGTCCGTAGTAAGGCAGATTGATCGGATCCAGGCTGACCGTCAGATCAGGCGTCGTGGCGACGTCGAACGGCTGAGACGCGCCCTGAAAGGCGATGGTCAGCAAGAGAATGATGACAATAATCAGCGGAACAACAACAACGTCCCACAGTGTAACTTTGAGTCGCGGGCGCAGCACGCCAGCATCGGGAAACGTTGCGCGCATGGGCAGCCTCCTAACATACGAATGAAAAACGATTGACAGTGCTGGATCGAAGGCAACCTCATCGTTGCCGGAACGCCCACTGCAGCACACTCAGCCGGCATTGGCTGAGCCTGTCGAAGCCAACGCCGCTGCGCGGCGGGCAACGTATGGTTTCAATGACTACGGGTAAGGCTTTTCAGCAGCAGCGCCGCTTCCAGTACCGCCTGCGCGTCGCGCTGCTCGATCCACGCAGCCCAGCGCAGCGCGATCATCGGACCGCAACGCGGCAGCAACCAGAGCCAGGCGCGGTCTAGCAAGGCGAGACCTTCAGGCAACGGCGCGCGCAGCCGCGCCAGCATCCGCTCATACCGCTGCTGGTGGCGAACCTCCCGTGCAGCCATCTGCAGCAACACGATTTCGCGCTGCTCATCGGGCGCCAGGCTCGCCAGGCGCCGATAGAGCGGCACGATCACCTGATGGCGACGCCAGGCGCGCTGCACGGCGTCGATCAACATCCATTGCAGCGTCGCCCGGCGGGAGAGGAGCAGGGTTGTCAGCATACGCCTTCCTCCATGCTCAGTTCGCCGATAACTACGACTTCAGCGCCGGGATCAACTGACCTGATGCCTCAGGCGCCGGTTCCGGCGTTCGCCCGCCAGTCGCGGCGCGCTGCGGCGTTGCAGCGGGTTGCGTCCGGCGAGCATTGACCGACAGCGGTTGTGGCGCATCGGTCGCCAGCGAGAGCGGGCGCAGCGTCTGCGGGCGCACGAAGGTCGCCGTCAGGCGTCCGTCTTTGTTCATCGTCCAGCGAATCGTCAGCATCGCGGGTTCCTCCTTTCGCCTTCCAGTTAGAGTTCATAAATGAGAGACCGGTCTGTTGCAGGGCGCAACAAACCATGCGCACGACCAGGCGATCGGCGCTGACCGACATCAGGCGCAGTGCAGAGCAAACCCCGCCTGTCCGTGACGGACGGACGGCTGCACGGTGCGACGACGAATTGTTGAATGAGACCTGGAAGACAGCAGCGCAACGCCGGAGATGACGGATGTGCGTCAGGCACATCGGGCGTGCGCTCAACAAACAACCCTGGCGCAACGTTCTCGCCAGGGTGTCACAGAGGAAGCGCAGACAACACTACGCGACACTGGCGAGAGGAGGTGCGTCCGGGAATGCTGTTGCGGCGCTGCGCCGCTGACTACGATGACCGCCTTCGTCCATCTTTCGCCCCAAACAGAGACCCCTCCGGTAATGCCGGAGGGGATGAACGCTCTCTCGAACGCTCCCCCTCCGGTTGAGCTTAAGCTGTCACACAACGTAGCGGCAGCGCCGCAGTTACTTTGGCAAAGCCCTTAAGCCGAGCCTGCTGTGCGCCCCTGAGCGTCTTTCGACGGGCCGGAGCAGTAACCTGTGTTTGTGTGAAGCCGCGCCTACCAGGGAGCAACTTCTCAGAACCGCCGATATCTTATCTCACAAATCGCTGGCTGTCAAGACCCATGTCGCCGTCCAGTTGCATAGTGCACGGGGAGCGCACGGATGCGCGCGGATTGAGACGGATGAACACGGATGATCACCTTTCACAAATCCGCACGAATCCGTCGCGTCCGTGGAAATTCGCGTCTCATTATGACAACGTCTTGTTCGTTGTTCGTAGCGCATACGTGTCGGGAACGTGTATCCTCTTTGTAACTGATCCGACTACCCTCATGACAGAAACGGTTGCGCAAGGCGCGTCTTTTTTATCCCCTACGCGAACGCGCGCCCGGAAGCGCCGTGGAACATACAGCACCAGACCCCCAGAATCCAAACCGCCCTTGTCGGGCGCACATGTCGAAGGAGACGCTGATGGGCCAGAAAAACGGCTTTGATCCGAACGATCCGATTGGCAACCTGCGCAAGGCCCGCGATGCGACGCTCGACGCGTGGGCCAAGGCAATGATCGACCTGGTCAACACCGAGACGTTTGCGCGCTGGGTCGGAGCGACGCTCGACTCGTACCTGATCGCGTCGGCGCCGCTGCAGCAGTTGATCAACACGTCGATGAAGACGTCGCTGGCGCGCCTGAATCTCCCGTCGCGCGAGGAACTGACGACGCTGGCGCGCCGGGTGACGAATATCGAAATGCGCCTGGACGACATTGAGATTAAGCTGGATCAACTGGCGCACGCGCTGCGCACGCAAACGCCGGTGATCGTCGAGATGCTCACCGAGCAACTCGAGCAGAACAGGCAGGAAGGCGTGGAACTTAATGGCATGGAGCAGCGCCTGGCGGCGCTCGACCACAAAGCCGACCAGATGCTCCAGTTGATTGAAAGACTGCAACAGGCTGCGCTGGAACAGGCAGAGGCGGCGCAGCGGCGTCGCAAAGCGCCGCGTCCGCCGGTCCCGCCGCCCGATCCTGAGCCGCCAACACCCGAAGAGGTCAAAGAAGATCACGCGATCGAGGGGTTTTAGGAGATGTGCGGCGTATGCCGCGCTTGAGTAGCAAGGAGTATGTCGATGACGACGTCGCCTGAGACGACGCTCTTTCCTGTAGATCCGGCGACAGTGGCGAAGAATCTGTACGCCGAGGTTGAGCGTTTGGGAAAGGCCTACGAGATGGGCGTCAAGATCGCCACAGGCAAGCAGCGGGCAAAAGTGGCGCAGACGCCAAAAGAGGCGATCTGGACGCTCAATAAAACGACGCTGTACCGCTACTACCCGCAGGCGCCTGCGGAGAAGCGCAAACGAGTGCCATTACTGCTCGTCTTCGCGTTGATCAACAAGCCCTACATTTTCGACCTGCGCCCTGGCAACAGTTTCGTTGAGTACATGGTTCAGCAAGGGTACAACGTCTACCTGATCGACTGGGGCGCCCCCGGTCCGGAAGACGCACACCTGACCTTCGAAGATTATGCGCTCGAATACCTGCCGCGCGCAGTGCGCCGCATGCAGATGCACAGCGGGCAGCACGATTTCAGTATGCTTGGCTGGTGCATCGGCGCCACGCTCTCGGCGATCTATGCGGCAATGCGCCCGGATGACGGTTTGCGCAATCTGATCCTGCTGACGGCGCCGATCGATTTCTCCAACAAGGACGCGATGGGTCCGTTCCCGAAGTGGCTGAAGGAGGAGTATTTCAACCTCGACGCCATCCTGGAGCAGACGGGCAATTATCCCGGCGAGATGATAGACGTCGGCAGCAAATTGCTCAAACCGGTCGAAAATCTTATCGGCAATTACCTGCGGTTGCTCGACAACCTCGATGATCCGAAGATTGTCGAGTCGTGGCAGGCGATGAACACCTGGGTGAGCGATGGCGTGCCGTTTGCCGGCGCTGCCTATCGCCAACTGGTCGTTGATCTCTACCGCGAAAACCGGTTGATGAACGGCACGTGGATCATGCGCGGTCGTCCGGTCAATCTGGGAGATATCAAGGCATCGCTGCTCAATATCATCGCCAGGCAAGACCACATCGTACCGCCATGTCAGTCGGAAACCATTCTGGATCGTGTGAGCAGCACCGACAAACATCAGATCATTATGCCAGGCGGTCATATCGGCATTATGGCGGGCAGCGGCGCACGCCGTGGGCTATGGCCGCAGATCGATGCCTGGCTCGCTGATCGGTCGATCTAAAAGCGATTATCACTCATTGAGGAGACAAAACGATGCGCCTGAAAGATAAGGTGGCAATTGTGACCGGTGCAGGCCATGGCATTGGCAAAGCGACTGCGATTGCCTTCGCGCGCGAGGGAGCGCGCGTTGCCGTCGTCGATATCAATATGGCCGGCGCCGAAGCGACGGTGGCGGAAATTACCAGACAGGACGGGCGCGCGATCGCCGTCCAGGCCGATGTCTCTCAGGCGGCATCGGTGGAATCGATGGTCGAGACGGTGCTGGCATGGGGCGGTCGGGTCGACGTGCTGCTCAATAATGCTGGCATCACGCGCGACGCGCGCCTGGTGAAGATGACCGAACAACAGTGGGACGCGGTGATCAACGTCAATCTCAAGGGCGTGTGGCTGTGCGCGCGCGCTGTGGCGCCGCATATGACCGCTCAGGGCAGCGGATCGATCATCAATGTCAGCTCGATTGTCGGTCTGTACGGCAACTTCGGTCAGTCGAACTACGCTGCCACCAAGGGCGGCGTGATCGCTATGACCAAAACCTGGGCGCGTGAACTTGGTCCCTCCGGTGTGCGAGTCAATGCGGTGACTCCGGGCTTTATTGCAACCGAGATGATCAACACGATCCCGGAAAAGGTGATCCACACCGTTCAGGAGCGCACGCCGCTGCGCCGCCTCGGTAAGCCGGAAGAGGTCGCCGCCGTGTACATCTTCCTGGCATCGGATGAGTCGAGTTTTGTGACCGGCTCGGTCATTCAGGTGGACGGCGGTCTGCTCTGGTGACGGCGCTCTTCTGCTGACATTTCCGCACCGTTCTGGCAGCGACGTTGGATGGCGACATCCAGCGTCGCTGTTTTTCTGGCGAGTCGGTTTGTGCTATGATTGATTGCGCATTTTTTTCTTAAGAGATGGTGTATGACTGACGATCTCCTTCTCGGCATCGATATTGGCACGACCAACATCAAAGCGCTTGTATTTGATGCGCGCGGCGTCAACCTGTCGGCTGCCAGCATTGCCACTCCCACCGAACGACCGCAGCCGGGATGGGCTGAACACGATCCTCAGGCGCTCTGGGAGTCCGTCGTCAGCGTGATCCGTCGCGCGCTGGCGCCTGTTGATGATCCCCGGCGAGTACGAGGCCTGGCAGTGGCAAGCGTCGGCGAGGCAGGCGTGCTGATCAATCCGCGTGGTGAAGCGGTGACGCCGATCATCGCCTGGTATGATCGGCGCACAGCGCCCTACGTGCAACGCTGGAACGCTCAGGACGATCCGCTGGAGACGTTTCGCCTGACCGGCATGCTGCCTGTGCCAATCTATGGGATCTTCAAGTTGCAATGGCTGCGCGACCACGCGCCGGAAGGGTATGCCGCCGCAACCACGTGGCTGCATGTCGCCGATTATATTGCCTTTCGCCTGTGCGGCGCTCGCACAACCGACTACTCGCTGGCATCGCGCAGTATGCTCTTTGACCTGCGCGCGCGCCGCTGGTCGAACGTGCTGATCGACCGCGCCGGATTGCGTGGCGATCTCCTCCCCGAACCGGTGGCAAGCGGCACGCGTATCGGCGTGGTCACGTCGGAAGCGGCAGCGGAGACCGGCCTGGCGCCAGGGACAGTCGTGGGCACTGGCGGACACGATCACGTCTGCGGCGCTCTCGCCGCCGATGTGCGGCGCGTTGGCGATTGCCTCGACTCAATGGGGACGGCGGAGGCGGCGTTTCTGCCGCTCGACAATGTCCCGCTCGACGAGCGCCTGTTCATCGCCAATGTGTCATCGTGGACTCATGTGACGTTTGGGGCGCATGTGGCGCGCGACCGCTATTATGTCATGGACGGGTTGTTCAGCAGCGGCGCAGCGGTCGAGTGGATGCGCGGGCTGGCGGCGCCGGGCGCGCCGCTCCACGAGGCGGCGGCAGAAGTCGAGTCGCTGGCAGAGTCGGCGCCGCCGGGCAGCCTGGGGGTGCTGTTCCTGCCCCATCTGACCGCCGGTGAACGGGGGGCGTTCGTCGGGTTGACCGCAAGCAGCGGGCGAGCCGCACTGGCGCGCGCCGTCTATGAAGGGCTGGCGTTTGAGTGGCGACACATGCTTGACAACATCGAGGTCATGCTGGGACTGCGCGCCAGAACCATCCGGGCGATTGGCGGCGGCACGCGCCTGCCGGTCTGGCTCGGTATTAAGGCGCACGTACTGGGGCGACCGATCCAGGTGCTGGATATGGACGAAAGCGTGGCATTGGGCGCTGCTTTGCTCGGCGGGATCGCTGCGGGCGTCTATTGCAGCGAGGACGAAGCGGTTGGCGCTTTACAGGTGCACGGGCGAACGGTTGAGCCTGACAAAGCGCTGCGTGCGCGGTACGAGCGCATCTACCGCGAAGCGTTTCTGCGCCTGGCGCCAGCGCTGGCGCCGGTGCATACCGCGCTGAACGAACTGGAGCGGTCGTGAGCAAACGAGTCATTTTCCACTTGACGCCAGCTGAACGCTGGGAGACATGGCCCGCGCACGAACCATACGTTCCGACGGAGTTTGTTGTTGATGGCTTCGTGCATTGCACCGAAGGCGAAGAACTGATGGTGCGCGTCGCCAATGCGATCTATCGTGACACTCCGGGCGATTTTGTGCTGCTGGTCATCGATGTGGACCGATTGACCGCACCGGTGCGCTGGGAACGCCCCGCCGGCGCGGACCTGGCGCCGCTCTTCCCGCACATCTATGGACCGATCAATCCAGAAGCAATCGTCGAGGTGCGGCGCATCAGACGCGACGCTGATGGCTCGTTTCTGCTATAATCAACGTATCACAGGCAAGGAAACGATTATGGCTGACACAACTCGACACGCCAGAGCGCGACGCAAGCCAGGCGATGCGGGACCGACTGAAAAGATGCGCGAGTATCTAGAGGTCATCTACTACCTGGCGGCGCGTGGCGAACCGGTTATTAGCGCGCGGCTGGCGGAATGGATGCATGTGACCCCTCCGACCGTCGCCGACATGGTGAGCCGCATGGAGGATCGCGGCTATATCGTGCGCGATGGGCGCGGCGAGATTTCGCTGACCGACGAGGGGTTTCGTCTGGCGGAAGCGATGGTGAGGCGGCACCGCATCCTGGAGCGCTTTCTGGTTGATGTGATGGGTATGCAGTGGCACGAAATCCACGAGGAAGCGGTGCGCCTGGAACACGCGCTCTCGCCGCGCCTGGAAGAGCGGATCGAAGAGCTTGTCGGCGAGGCGACCACATGCCCGCACGGCAACCCCATCCCGGGCCGTTGCGACGTCTATGCCGGCGCAGTGCGCCTCGATCAGGCGACGCCGGGATGCGTCTTTGCGCTGCGGCGCATCGCCGAAGAGGCGGAGGAAGATACAGTGTTGATCCGCTATCTGCAGAACAGCCGCCTGGTGCCAGGTGAGCAGTTTGCCATTATCGACAACTCGCCGGTGTACGGCGTCACCCTTCAGCGCGACGACCGGCAGATTACCCTTTCGCCGCAGATTGCCGCCTATCTCTGGGGCGATGTGATAACTACGTGATCCTTCCGAACTGACGCTCGATCTGGGTTGTTGTCAGCAGAATCATCGTCGGGCGACCGTGGGGACAGGTGCGCGGCGATGCGCACTGCTCCAACTGCATGACCAACCCGCGCATCTCGTCGAACGAAAGCGTTTGCCCGGCGCGTACCGATGTGTGACACGAGAGGGTGATCAGCATCGCCTCGCGCCACTCGTGCGGAGTCGTTCCGCCGCGACCGCTCAGATGATCGGCGATTTCGAGCAGCGCCGTTGCCAGATCGCCAGGGTAGAGCGTCGCTGGAATGGCGCGAACGCGCAGACTGCGCCCGAATGGCTCGATAACGAACCCCCACTCCGCCAGCCGGTCAGCGGCAGCCAGCAGCAAGTTCTGCGCTGTCGGCGGGAGATCGACCACCTGCGGGATGAGCAACTCCTGGCTTTCGATCACGCCAGCGCCGCGCTGCACCATCAGGCGCTCGTAGGTGATGCGCTCGTGTGCGGCGTGCTGGTCGATCAGGTACATCCCGTCCGGCGACTCGGCGACGATGTACGATTGAGCGATCTGCCCGATAATCCGCAATGGCGGCAGTTTTGAGGTCTGCACCATTGGCGGGGCGGCGGGCGGCGTCACCGGCTCGCGTTGCCAGGCGCCGCTCTGCCCCTCATCGCGCCACCCGCCTGTCGGCGCTGACGCCGAACCTGGCTCATCGCTGACCGACATCCAGGGCGGCGTATCCCATGCGCTTTCGTGGGATGATGTTCCGAGACGGCGCAGTTCAAAACGGCGCTGAGCTGTGTCGAGCGAGGCGGGAATGCCCGCCTCTTCCCAGGGACGCACGCCGCTCTCCAGCAGCGCTGCGCGCACGGCCCGCCCCAGCACGCTCATCACCTGCGTGGTGTTGCGGAATTTCACTTCGCTCTTCGTCGGATGGACGTTCACATCGACCGCAGCAGGGTGCACATCGATGTTCAGAATCGCCATCGGATGGCGACCTTTCATCAGCAGGGTGTGATACGCTTCTTCGAGCACGATGGCGATCTGCCCGCGCGGTTGAATGGCGCGGCGATTGACGAACAGGTGGATGGCTGCGCGCGAACTGCGGGTCAGCCCGGGCGGCGACACCAGCCCGGAGACGTGGACATAATCAATGCCCTCGCCAGCGGCGGCATCGACCGCCAGCAACTGGCGCGCAACATCAAGCCCGTAGATCTCGATCGTGGCGGCGCGCAGATCGCCGTTGCCGCTAGTCTGGAGCGTTACGCGCCCGTCGATGGACAGGCTAAAGCGCACTTCGGGGTAGGCGAGCGCATACTGGGTGACGACTGCCGTAATTGCGGCGGACTCGGTGGCGTCGGAGCGGAGGAATTCGCGCCGCACCGGCGTGTTGTAGAACAGGTTGCGCACGCTGATCGTCGTGCCTGGCGAGCATCCGCGCGGCATGATCGCCTGCACTTCGCCGCCTGCGATCCGCAATTCAACGCCGACATCGGCGTTCGCAGCGCGGGTGATGCAGATCACCTGCGCCACTGCCGCAATCGAGGGAAGCGCCTCGCCGCGGAAGCCAAGCGTCGTAATCGACCATAAGTCATCGGCGGAGGACAATTTCGAGGTCGCATGGCGTGCAAATGCCAGTTCGACTTCATCGGCAGGAATGCCGCACCCATCGTCCTGCACCCGGATTTCGCGCAACCCCCCGCCGCGCGCTTCCACCGCAATGCGGCGCGCGCCGGCGTCGAGCGCATTTTCAACCAGTTCGCGCACCACCGAAGCCGGGCGTTCAATCACCTCGCCAGCGGCGATCTGCGCAGCAACTGTTGCATCGAGCACCCGTATCGGCATGGCAGGTTCACTTCACAATGCGAACACGTTTGCGACAATTGTACCATGCTTTGCCAGAATATGGCGCAGCGATTAGGGCGTCGGCGTCCGCACCAGCGGGGTCACCGGAATAGGGGTGCGAGTGGCTGTCGCAATCGGCGTGGACGGCGACGCGCCAGGCGTGGCAGTGATGGCTGGCGCAATAGTGGGGGTCGGTGTGCTGGCGGCAGTCGGAAATGGCGTTGCTGTCGCGGTTGGTGATGATGTCGGCG
>JANWXL010000194.1 GCA_025055265.1 Roseiflexus sp. | reverse complement strand
TGAAGGAACGATGTAACAGGTCGCAAAGGATGATCGGAACAGCAAATCCGGTGCATTATTGCGGAAAATCTTGCGATTTGTCAATGGTGTGACGTCTTGGGATTCGGGCGCGCACGGATTGTCAGACGGCGCCCTGGCGCTTCGGGCTAATCAAGGTTAAGAGATACATCCGGTAAACCTGTGCCGCCAAGCCGCGCGTTCTCTGAGCCGCAGGCTATTGGAGTTTGAGAAAATAATCCAGTATCGCCCGGTTGAGCCCGCGCAGGCGGGCTTCGCAACCGTAGCCCGCGACTTCAGGCGCCGGGCGGGTGGATCGCCCGGTTGAGCCCGCGCAGGCGGGCTTCGCAACCGTAGCCCGCGACTTCAGGCGCCGGGCGGGTGGATCGCCCGGTTGAGCTCGCGCAGGCGGGCTTCGCAACCGTAGCCCGCGACTTCAGGCGCCGGGCGGGTGGATCGCCCGGTCGAGCCCGCGCAGGCGGGCTTCGCAACCATAGCCCGCGACTTCAGGCGCCGGGCGGGTGGGCGGATAGCTATCAACCGCCGGGCGCAGAGCGAATGCCGGAGTATTTTGTGAATATTCATCAGCCGCAGTTTAGCGATCTGGCGATCCCCGCAACCGGTACACATCGGCGTATGGCTCATCGATCACCAGATCGACCGGTATGTCGGCGACGCTCTCGGGTTGACCGACGAAATACACCGGGCGATCAGGGTAGCGACGGCGCGCCCGTTCGAGCCACGGGTCGTCGCCCGGCTCGACGACATCGATCCAGACATCCGGGCGAATGCCTTCGACAAAGCGCAGGTAGAGAAGCGTCGTGCCCTGTTCCCAGTGTGTTATAACAACCGCGTTGGACGGCAGGAGGGCGAGCGTTGCAGTGGCGAACTCGCGGTAGAGCCAGAGGTGCTGCTTTGCCGACACGCGGTAGCGCGTCGCGCCCCACCCTAGCGTTAGCGCCGCCAGGAGCGCCAGCATCACCGGGTAGCGCCAATTTGTGCGCAGCAACGGCGCCTGGCGAACGACCACATCCGCGCCGACTGCGATCCACAGCGCCCACGGCAGTAGCATCGGCAGGGTGAACACCGGCGCATCGCCAACCGCCGGACCCAGCAACAGGAGATACGCCAGCGTCGTAAAAAACGTCCACGCCGCAGCGCGCCAGATCCACACGTCCCGTCGCAGAAGCGCCACGCTTCCTGTCAGCCCCAGCAGCGCGCCGACCGGACCGAACTCGAACCACAGCCGCCTGCCGACCATCTGAAGCGTTGAAAGCGCAGACCCGGCATCAGGAATGTGAAAGATGCCCCGCCGCACCTCGCCGCCGGTCAGCAGATCGATCACCTCCCGCCACGATTTTGGCGCTCCCCAGAAATAGTGGCGCGGCAGCCCGTAGTCCATGCCATCGAACGGACCAAAGCGGGCAAACTGCGCCAGCGGGTAGATCCACGGCGTCATACCCGCCAAAAAAGCGAGACTGACCCACGCAGCGGATGGGGCCAGTTCGCGTGATCGGGCCGGTTTCCTCTCGCGCCAAAACGCAGCGCCAATCGCAGCGGCAAAGAGCGGCAACGCTGTAATGGCGAATAACCCGTGATGGGTCAGACCGAGACCGGCGATCAGCGCCGCTGGCGCCAGCCGCGCCAGACCAGGAGGCGATGCGCCGTTCCAGGCTTGCAGCAGCGCCAGCGCCAGCGCCACGATCAGCAGCGCCAGCAGCGCATAGATTTCCGCAATTGTGGCGGCATTCCACAAGCCTGGCGCCAGACCCAGCGCCAGCGCGCCGATGAGCGACGCCCACGAATGCCTGACAATGTGCTGTGCAAGCAGAGCAAACAGCGCAACAGCCAGCGCCGCGCACACTGAGGACACTACCGTTACCCGCCATGCCAGCGCGCCAAACGGCAGCGTGCGAGTCGCCAGGTGACCGAGGATCGTCGCCAGCGGATAGGTCGTCGGATGCGGCACGCCAGGGAGAACCGCCGCCAGTTGAAACTCCGCCGAGTCGCCGGAGAGCACATCAGGCGCAGCAGTCCAGGCGTACAGGAGAAGAAACGCGAGAAACAGCAGGGGCGACAGCGATAGAACCACAATATCCGCCGCAATCATCCGGCGGGTCGAGCGAAGCGACATCATTGGGCGCTGGCGTTGGCGGTTGCGCAGGCGTAGAGCACCTCAATCAGATGCTGCCCGTGACGCACCAGGTCGGGGAGCGGGATGCACTCGTTGGCGCCAAAGATCGCGCTGGACGGACGCGCGACGCCTACCGAAGCGACCGGAATGCCGAACGCTTCGGCGAAGAAGAACAACGGCAGACTGAACGGACCGCGCGGCAGGACGGTCAGCGGCGCGCCGTGGATATACTTGCCGACATCGCTCACCAGTCGCACAAAGGGATCGTCAATCGGCGACTGCGCAGGAGGGTACCCGCCAGGCAGGCGTTCGACCAGGATATCAGACAATCCTCTGGCGGCAAGGTGCGCCTGGATCGCCTCAACGATCATCTGGGGGCGCTGCCGGGGAACGAGTTGAAAGTCCAGCCGCGCGACGGCGCTGCGCGGGATCACCGGCGGATCGCAGACCGGCTCGGTCTGCAGCAGATTGATATTGCACGTCGGCAGAGTCACTTCTGAGCGCACCAGCGGCGCACCGGTCAACCCGAAGAGAAACTGATCAATATGCCAGGCGCTGCGCCGTTCCGTCTCGTTAGCGCATACGGTGCGCAGGACGCGGTTCTCTTCGGTCGTAGGACCTTCGATGGCGTCGTAAAATCCGCCAATCAGCACTTCTTCCTGATCGGTCTTGATCTGGCTGAGCGCCCAGATCAGGCGCCAGAGCGGATTGGGCACGCTGGCAGCCATGCCTGCAGGCAAAGCGTCCGGCGACTGCTGCACCCGCAGCATCACCTGAACCAACCCTTTCGCACCGCTATAACAGAACGGTTGTCCGGCAGCATCACGATCGCCCCCGCTTGCCAGGCAGGCGTCGGCTTTGAAGAGCGCGCGGCGGTCGGCGACCAGGGCGCCGAGGTACGGACTTCCAGTCAGATAATCGCCCTCGGCGACCACCACGACGCCGCACGGCAATTCACCGTCCGCCTCGATCAGGGCGGCGATTGCATTCAGGTGCGCTGCCAGCGGACCCTTTCCGTCCGCCACGCCGCGTCCATACACAATGCCATCGCGTTCAGCTAGTTGAAACGGGTCGTGGCGCCAGGCGCGCCAGGGACCGGGGGAAGGCGTATCATAGTGATGGTAGAGCAGCACAGTATACGATTGCCGCCCGCCACGCCAACCGACGACGATTGGGGCGCCAGGTGTCGGACGCACCTCGACCCGCAAGCCGCGGCTGCGCATCATCGCCGCAATGCGTGCCGCGACGGAGCGCAGCTCATCCGCCTGACCGGGACTGCCCGGCAGGCTGATAAGGTGATCGAGGTCGCAGATGAGTTGATCGGTTGAAATAACGGCTGGCTCAGTCACAGAGACGCTCCGCTGATGACGAGACTGTAACCGATTATAGCACGTTGCACAACGGTTGATCCACGACTATTGGACAAATTGGCGCAACCCTGCTACACTCCCTGGACGTATGATCCGGCAACGACTGAGAAGTTTTGCGCAACAGGTTGTGATCCTGGCAGCAACGTGCATCATGCTGGTTGGATGCACGATCGAAGGCGGCGTACCGACGCCAACGCCCGTTCCAACGACGCCATCCCTTGGTCCCATCCCCACCAGCGCAGTGATCGCTGAACGTATCGCAGAGCGTAGCGATACGTGGGTGATCGGAGCGCTCGATCTCCCCGCCGACCTGTACCCTTACCCGCAATCCGCCGCTACACGCCGCGCGACGGCGTCAATGACCGAGGTGATCTTCCCCTCGCCAATCCTGACCTACAACTACGGCTATACCGTGACCGGCGTGCTCGAACGCATCCCGACCCTCGAAAACGGCGACGCGGAATTGCGTAAGGTCGATGTCTACCTCGACGCAACCGGCGCCATTACAACCACGGTCACTAATGTCGTCACCCAGGTCGATCAACTGGTCATCACGTTCCGCTGGAACCCGCAGTTGCGCTGGTCCGACGGCACACCAGTCACAGCAGACGACTCCGTGTTTGCCTATGAACTGGCGAAAGCCGCGCCGCCCGGCGATGCGGCCGCCGAGTTGCTGGCGAAGACCGCCGCCTACGAGAAGATCGATGATCATACGACGCGCGCCGTGCTTCGGCCCGATTACGTCGGCGCCGCCTATTTCATGAGTTACTGGACGCCCCTGCCGCGCCATCTGCTGCAGGGCGTCGATCCGGCGCGGGTGCGCGAGAGCGCATTCGCCCGCCAGCCGGTCGGGTATGGTCCCTATATGATCGTCGAACGCACCGCCACCGAACTGCGCTTCGAGCGCAACCCGCATTATTTCGGTCCAGCGCCAGCGGCTTCGCGCCTGGTCTTTCGCAAGTTCGCCGATCTTGAATTGCTGCGCGCCAATCTTCTCAATGGCAATCTCGATCTGGGAATTGCCGATCGGATCCCGCCGAGTACGCTGGCTCGCTTCGATAACGACGCGGCTGAAGGGGCGTTGCAGGTTATGACTATTCCCAGTCCCGTCTGGGAACATATTCTGTTCAACCTGGACGTGCCGGCGCTGCAGGATATTCGCGTGCGCCGCGCGCTGGCATACGGTACGAACCGACAGGCGATGACGGAAGCGCTCTTTGGCGGGCGAACGCCGGTGCTGGACAGTTGGGTGCTGCCAGGACACCAACTTGCGGCGCCGCCCGATCAGTTGACCCGCTACCCGTATGACCCCGATCAGGCGCGCCGGTTGCTTGAAGAAGCTGGATACGCCGATCCGGACGGCGATGGCATCCGCACCTCGTCCGGCGGCGTCACCCTGACGCTGCAACTGCTGACGACGCAGGGGAGCGAGATTCGGCGCGAGATCGCTCGCCGATTTCAAGACGATATGCGGGCAATCGGCGTCGATATCGACGTCAACGAAGCCTCGCCCGATGAGATGTTCGACTCGGGCGGTCCCCTTTATCTCCGACAGTTCGATCTGGCGCTCTTTGGGTGGATCGCCGGACCAGAGCCGGGTGGTCTGCAGCTCTGGAGTTGCGCTGCCGTCCCGAGTGAGAGCAACGACTATCGCGGCGAGAACTTTGCTGGCTGGTGCTTCCGCGACGCTGATCGCGCAGTGCGCACCGCCGATACGACCCTCGACCCTGCCGAACGCGCTGCAGCGTACCTGCGGCAGCAGCAACTCTGGACCCAGGAACTCCCGGCAATTCCGCTCTTTCAGCGACTCAGCCTCGTGGCGGCAGCGCCCAATGTGCGCGGTCTTGCCCCCGACGCCCTCGCGCCGGTGACGTGGAACGTGGCGGCATGGAAGCGAGAAGATCGTTGAACGTGGCACGTTGCAGGTTGAAGGTGGGCAGGTAATCAAGGCAAGAGGCGCGAGGCGAGAGGCGAGAGCGGCGCGAGGCGAGAGACAGGAGGCGAGCGGCAGGTGATGAGTGACGAGTGACGGGTGACGAGCAAGGAGCGGTTTTGATCATCTCTGTGCCTTTGCGCCTTTGTGTGAGGAATGAAAGGCGCGAGGTGAGAGGCAAGAGGCTAGAGGCAAAAAGGCACGCGGGGTGAGGCACGCGGGGTGAGGTGCGCGGCAAGAGCGCCCATTCGTTTATTCGCTTCCCCGTTTGTTGACAGACGAAAGAGGCGTGAGGCACGCGGCGCCCATGCGCGCATTCGTTTCTATTCGTTTATTCGCTTCCCCATTCGTTGACAGACGCACGAGGCGCGAGACGTAAGGCGCGCGGCAAGAGCACCCATTCGTTTATTCGCTTCCCCATTCGTTGACAGACGCACGAGGCGCGCGGCACGCGGCGCCCATGCGCGCATTCGTTTCTATTCGTTTATTCGCTTCCCCATTCGTTGACAGACGCACGAGGCGTGAGGCACGCAGCGCCCATGCGCGCATTCGTTTCTATTCGTTTATTCGCTTCCCCATTCGTTGACAGACGCAAGAGGCGCGGCATCAGGCACGAGGGATGAGGGGGGCGGGTTGAGATGGGAAGGTGACAGGTGGAATGCCTTTCTAACCCCTAACCCCTAACCCCTAATTTGTAATCAAAACCCCTTACAAATCCACAGGTTATCCACTTCACGGATGTCGCATGAGTGTGCTATACTTGCACTGTTGGCGCTGGCTGCGCTCATAGTGCGTTTTCCGTTATGTAGAGCAACCGCACTGGAATGCGTTTTACCTGACACCTGCCTGGACAAAGATGAGCGCCCGATGCTTTGCAGAGTCTTAATTTCATGAAACTCCATCCCTGGGTGTAAAGCGTTTTTCTCTTGCGCTATCCTGCGCGCCGGTCCTCTGATGCTGAGGAGACCTTCTATGAACGACTTCGTTCACCTGCACGTCCACTCCGAATACAGTCTGCTCGACGGCTACGCCGCCACGAGCGCCATCGCCGCGCGCGCCGTTGAATTAGGGATGGATAGCATCGCCCTGACCGACCACGGCGTGATGTACGGCGCGATAGAGTTCTACACGAATGCAAAGAAGGCAGGTATCAAGCCGATCATCGGGCTGGAAGCCTATATGGCGCCCGGATCGCGGCGGGACGCGACAAGCCGCGGCGCGAAAAATTACTACCACCTGTTGCTGCTGGCGAAGGACGAAGTCGGGTACCGCAACCTGGTGCGCCTGACGACCCGCGCCCACCTCGACGGCATGGGGAAGGGAGTCTTCGCCCGCCCGCGCATCGACCGCGAGCTGCTTGAACAGTACCACGACGGGTTGATCGTCACCTCCGCCTGCGTCGCTGGCGAAATCGCGCAGCGCCTGACCGAAAAGCAGAAAGAGCAGGCGCGTGAGATTGCCGCCTATTACCGCGATCTGCTGGGACCTGACAATTATTTTCTTGAACTGCAACTTCACGACAACACGCCCGAACTCGAAGAAATCAACGACGAACTGGTGCGCATCGGCAAGGAACTGGGCATTCCGCTGGTCGTGACCAACGACACCCACTTTGTGCGCCCGGAAGACCTCGAAGCGCACAAGATGATCCTGGCGCTCGGCTATAACATGACCCTCAAGGAGCTGTGTTCGAAGAATTATCAGATGGACGAAACGTACCACATTATGAGCGGCGAGGAGATGTGGCGACGGTTCAAGAAATACGGCACGGCGCCGCTCGAAAATACCCGCCGGATTGCCGAGCGCTGCAACCTGAAACTGGAGTTCGGTCGCGTTCAGTTGCCGACCATTGACATCCCCGAAGGTCACGACGCAACTTCGTACCTGCGGTTCGTCTGCGAAGAAGGGTTGATGCGACGCTTCAACGGCAACCCGCCTGAGGAATATGTGAAGCGCCTCGACTACGAACTCGATGTGATCAATCAGACCGGGTTCCCCGATTACATGTTGATCGTCTGGGACTACGTCAAGTTCGCGCGATCGCGCGGCATTCCCTGCCTGCCGCGCGGTTCGGCCGGCGCGTCGCTCATTCTCTACTGCCTGGGCATCACCGATGTCGATCCGGTCAAAAACAAACTCCTCTTCGAGCGCTTCCTCAGCCCGGAACGCCTGGAGATGCCGGATATCGACATCGACTTCGCCGACAGCCGCCGCCACGAAGTGCTTGAGTACATCGCCGAAAAGTACGGTCGTGAAAACACAGCGCAGATCATCACTTACGGCACTCTAGGCGCAAAAGCGGCAATCCGCGACATCGGGCGCGTGCTGGACATCCCACTGAACGAGGTTGACCGCGTCGCTAAACTCATTCCGGCGCTGCCGGTTGGCACGACGATCGCGCAGGCGCTCGAGCGCGTGCCGGAGCTGAAACAGATCTATGAGACCAACCCCACGCTGGCGAACCTGATCGATTGGGCGCAAAAGGTCGAAGGGCGCATGAAGAGCGTCGGCACGCACGCCTGCGGCGTCGTCGTCAGCCGCACGCCGCTCGAAGAAATCGTCCCGCTTCAGCGCACCACGAAGGACGAACATGCGCTGATGGCGGCGTTCGAGGGACCCACGCTGCAAAAGATGGGTCTGCTGAAGATGGACGTGCTGGGGCTGACCAACCTCTCGGTCGTGGCTGAGGCGCTGGAGTATATTGCGCAGACGACCGGCAGGAAGATGGAGCTCTCCGATATCCCCCTCGACGATCCGAAGGTGTTCGAGGCGCTTGGTCGGGGTGAGACGACGAATGTGTTCCAGCTTGAAAGTCCGGGCATGACGCGCTATCTGATGCAACTCAAGCCGACTCGCGTCGAAGACCTCTACGCGATGGTCGCGCTCTACCGCCCCGGTCCGCTTGAGCAGATTCCAGTCTATATTCACAATAAAAACAACCCGCAGGACATCAAATATCTCCACCCGATTCTGAAGCCGATCCTGGAGGACACCTACGGGGTAATCGTCTACCAGGAACAGATTATGCGCCTGCTCCAGGAAGTCGCTGATTATACTCTCGGTCAGGCGTATATCGTCATCAAAGCCATCAGCAAAAAAGACAAGAAATTGATGGCGGAGAACGAGGTCAAGTTCAAGCAGGGATGTCTCAGAAAAGGGTTGACTCAGGAGCAGGCGGATCAGTTGTGGGATCTGATCCTGCCGTTCGCTGGCTACTCCTTCAACCGTCCGCACTCGACGCTCTACGGTCTGCTCAGTTATCAGACCGCCTGGCTCAAGGTGAACTATCCAGTTGAATATATGGCGGCAGTGCTGAAGGGCGCTGGCGGAGTGACCGACGACATTGCCAAAGCGGTCAATGAATGCCGTCAACGCGGCGTTCCGGTGCTGGGACCCCACATCAACGACAGTGCGCTCGATTTTACCATCCGCGAGTTCCGCGATCCCGCCGACGGGCAGCTCAAACGTGGCATTCTGTTTGGTCTCGCGGCGATCAAGAATGTCGGCGCCGGACCGATTGAGGCGATCCTGCGCGAACGCGATGCGAATGGTCCGTTCCGCTCACTCGAAGACCTGTGCGAGCGGGTGGATCGCCACGCGCTGAACAGGCGCGTGCTCGAAAGCCTGATCAAATGCGGCGCGCTCGACTCGCTTCCCGGCAATCGCTGGCAAAAGCTGGAAATCCTCGATACCGCCATGGAAGCAGGCGCCCGCGCCCAGAAGAACCGCGAAACCGGGCAGATCGACATGTTTGGCGGGATCGTCGCCGACGCCTCCGGCGCAGTTGCCGCCATTCCGCTGCCGGACATCCCGGAAGACGCTGAGCGCCGTAAGGAAAAACTGGCGTGGGAAAAGGAGTTGCTCGGCGTCGTCTTCTCGAGTGATCCGCGCAAAGCGGCGCTGGAACGTGCGAAGGTCGACCATCGCGTCCCGCTCGCCGCCATCCGCGACGCCGAAGGGCTGCCGGAATATCTGGGCAAGGTGCATACCTTTGCCGGGATGCTGACGCGCGTTCGCGCCCTTTCAACGAAAAAAGGGGACGCCATGCTCGTAGCAGCGCTCGAGGATGAAAACGAAGACGTCGTCGAACTCGTCGCTTTTCCCAAAGCCTACGAAAAGCATCGCGATCTGTTGCGGCAGGACGCGTTGCTGGTTGTGCAGGCGAAGGTTGATGAGCGCAACGGCGCCGTCCAACTGGTGCTCGAAAGCGCCGCTCAACTTGATCTATCTGAGGCGGAACCGCCGCCAGCAGAGACCGAAATGGATCTCGAAGGGCTGGCGGAAGCTGGAGACCCTGGCGCTTTCGAGCCGGTTGCATCTGCAGCAGAGACGCAGGAACCGGGCGCGCCTGTGACATCCGCCGCCACAGCGGTTGATGCGGCGCCAGCGCCATCAGCGCCTGCTGACGCGCCTGCAGCATCCCCGCAGCCTGGCAAAACCTCCTCGCCGCCAATCACCACGCCGGTCTCGATCATCAAGCCGCACGCCGCGCCGCGTTCGCGCGCGACGCCAGCGGCGAACGGCAATGGGCACGATCATCACGCGCCTGCCACGAACGGCGGCACAACTCAGGGGCGCACGATGCGCCTCCGCTTCCGGCGCTCCGACGACCAGGAGGCGGATATCCGGTTGATGCAACACGTGTACGATCTGCTGCGGGGACACGATGGCGCCGATCAGGTGGTGATTCAGCTTGACACTGCCGATCGTCGGGTGCTGCTCCGCATGCGCCAGACGGTCGCCTGCGACGACGGATTGGTCGATGCGCTGCGCGGAGTGCTCGGATCGGAGTGCGTTGCAGTGGAGTAAAAGGGTCCGGTGAGAAGCTACTGATCGTTCCAATACGCGACCAGCCGCCCCTCCGCGTCGTACAGCGCACCTGGATCGGAGGCGTTGTCGCTCCAGATGTCTCGACTTCCCCCACGCGGGAACGAGCGCGTTTCGCCCGGCGCCAGAACGCCGCCAATGCCCTGGTGGATCTGCGCGCCGCGCAAGCTGCACAGCGTCCAGCCGTCCAGGCTCACCGGTTCGCTGCTGACATTGCGCAGCGTGACAACCTCGGCGCGTTTGTCGATGCTCACGATGGCGACCGGTCTGTTCGGCGCCAGCGCAGCATTTGGTTCCGTGCGGCACCCGTCGAATGATGGCGGCAGCGGCGTCGCAACCAGCAACGGCGTTGAAGGAGGGGCGGGCGAGGTCGTCACTGGCGATGGCGCAGGTGAAGGGCGGATAACCGGAGAGGCGTCACCCGCCGGCACGCGCTCACCATTGCATGTCTCTGGCGCCCACAGCCCTGCTCGCGTCTCGCGCGCAGCGCGTTCCGCCGCCTTGAACTGCGCCTGGTAGCGGTAGGGCGTGCGGAAGGTGTATTCGAAACCATACCCCTGGGCAATGATCTCATAGTTCGCCAGGCGTCCGTCAGGAAGCCAGACAAAGCGCAGGAGCCGGTTGAACCGATCACGATTGTCCTGACTGGGATCCGCTTCGAGAAGCACTGTCTGACCGTCCAGCATCGCACGGGTGAACGCTGCTGCTTCGCGTCCAAAACATTCAACCGGACGCGACGGGTGCGACGTCTCCGGCGTGTCGACGCCGATCAGGCGCACTCGTTCGGTCACCCCGCTAAGCGATACTTCGATTGTGTCGCCATCAGCGACGTTGATGACAATTGCGCGCTCAAGTCCTTCAGGAAGCGCGAGGGATGTCGGCGACGGCGGAGGCGCGACTGGGGCAGGCGCTGATGCACCATGCGGTGGACGCGACGGAGCGGTTTCAGGGGGAAAGAACAGATCGCTGCGAGCAGAAAGAAACGCGACGACCAGCACAACAACGACGACAATAACGATCACGCCAGCCGCAATCGACAGGGTCCGCCCCAGGCATGAACGGCGGGAGCGAATGTCGTTTATCCAGAAACGCCAGACACGCTGAAGCCATCCTTCCCGACGACCGGCGATGCGTTGACGACGTTTCGTTGATGAACGGCTCACGATGCCCTCTGCATCTGGCTCAACACACAAACCCCACCGTGCGGTGCGGTGGGGTTTGCTGGTGTGCCGCCCTGGTTATGGAGCGGGAGACGGGATTCGAACCCGCAGCCCTCTGCTTGGGAAGCAGATGCGCTACCGTTGCGCCACTCCCGCG
>JANWXL010000160.1 GCA_025055265.1 Roseiflexus sp. | reverse complement strand
AGAGACTCAGAAGGGGCGCCCTTGTGGACGCCCCTTCGCCAATCACACCCGGATTGAGGGCGTTCCAGGTGTGGAGTGTTGTGGAAGCGAAGCGGGTTTTCTGCGTCCCAACGACGGACGACCTTGCGTCAACCGCGCGCCAGCAGATAGTCGTGGGCGGCAAGCGCGGCGCGCGCCCCCTCGCCAATGGCAATCAGGGTGTGCTCGCCGTACACCGTCGTCACATCGCCAGCCGCGAACAATCCCGGCACCGAGGTGGCATTCCGCTTATCCACGACAATGAACCCCTCAGCATCGGTCTCGACCAGGCCCTTCACCATTGCCGAGTTCGGCGTCAAACCCATATCGGCGAATGCGGCGTCCACCGGAAGGCGCCGAACCCTGCCATCGTGCTCGACGACGACTGCATCAACCGTTGATGTACCGGTCACTTCAGTCACCGTGTACCCTTCGAGGACCTCGACGTTTGGACGTTTCTGGAGCACGGTAAAGATCGGGTCGTCGTGCGGGAACTTTGGCGCGACCAGATACACCTGCGCGGCCGTTCGGGCGAGTTCGGCGGCGCCGCGCAATGCGCGCTGCGTGCATCCAATGACAACCGCTGTCTTCCCGGCGAGAGCGCGCATAAATGTTGCCGGCGTGTAACCGATGCCGTGATTGATGAATTCACGACCCGGCGCTTCAACCTGCTTCGGCGCAGCGCCAGAGGCGACTATGACTGCTGCCGCCTGCAACGTCCCGGATCGTTCCGTCTCGACCTTAAACACATTGCCTTCCCTCGTCACCCGGCGCACCCGGTCGAACAAAGCGCGCCCGCGTTGCGTCGTCACCTGACGCTCAAATTCATGCACCGTCTCTGCGCCCAGGCGTGTGATCTCCTCTTGCGCCGTTTCCGGCGTATCGAGATGCACGAGAATATGCCCCACCAGAAAGTCGGTGTCGGCGTGCATGGTGAATTTCTGATTGATCTTTCCGCCCAGGTTCTCGTAAACAACCATAACATCGAGTTGTTTGTCGAGGGCGTAGGCCGCTGCCGCCAGGCCGGCGGCGCCACCGCCGACGATGATCAGGTCGTGCATGCTCCCCCTCCTTGGGTTTCGTACAGTGCTGCAACCGGCTCACAAACCGGAGACGACCGCCAAAATGTCGGGCTTATCCTTTGAGACGAGTTCGCGTCAGCGTGAGCACCCCCTCTACCTCGCCATCGAGGCCTATCAACAGATCTTCCGCCTGAGCGCGCGCCTCTCGCGCAAAGATCTGATCTTCGATCACCGTTAGATTGCTTTCGACATTGATCAACGCCGCCGGAACCGCCGCACGGATCAGGAGCGCAGCAGCAGCGACGTCAGTCACTGCTGTGCGATTCCCATAGCGGGCGAGCGGAGCGCAGAGCGGCAAGAGTGCGGCGGCAGCGCGCGCAGTGCGGAGCGGGATCTCGGTCGCCTGCCGCATGACCTTTTGAATCGCAGCCCGTCGGCTTGCCGCATCCGCTTCAGTGGTGCGCGGCAGTTTGTAGACTGCCGACAACTGATTGAACACATCAATATCCGCCTGCGCCAGTTGTTGCAACTCGGCGCGGTACGCTTCGGCGCGCTCACGAATGGCTTTCGCCTCCGCCTCGAACTCGGCGTACTGCTTTTTGCCAATCGTCAGATCGCACACCATTGTAATAAGACCAGCCGCCATCGCGCCGGTGAGCGCCGCAACGCTTCCGCCGCCTGGCGTCGGCGCGCCGCTGGCGAGGCGATCGAGAAACTGACCGACCGTGGTCTCAAGAAGTTTGTCGCTCATGCATTCCTCCCTGCTCATTCGCCGTTCGCGGAGCGCGCTGCATCTCCGCTGCCGACTGCAGGACGCCTGCAACGGCGCTGCGCGCCACGCTCCGCTGTTCACCGCTGCGCAGATGCTTCACAACAACTTCGCCGCGCGCCAGTTCATCAGGACCAAGCACCAGCGCATACGGAATACCGCGTCGGTCGGCATACTGAAGTTGCCTGCCAAGTTTCTCGGATGGGTCAAGCGTCGTTTCAATCATCAGCCCTGCCTGGCGCAACTCCTGCGCCAGCCGCAGACTCTCAGGCGCCAGCTCAGGGTTGAAGAGCGTCACCAGCGCCACCGCAATCGTGCGCGACGCTGGTCCCATCCTCAATTCCTCCATCACATCATGCAACCGTTCGATGCCAAATGCCAGCCCGACGGTTGGGATCGAGCGCCCGGCGAACATGCCGATCAATTCATCGTAGCGCCCGCCGCCGAGCAGCGACCCCATTGGCGGGTTCTGCACAATGGACTCAAAGACGGCGCCGGTGTAGTACGATAGCCCGCGAGCCAGACGCGGCGCGATCACGAGCCGCTCCTCAGGCACGCCCATGGCGCTCGCGTAATCGATGATTGCGCGCAGATTGGCGATCGCCTGCTGCGCCCGCTCATCGCCCTGCAACCGTTGCGCCAGTTCGTTCAACACCTCATCAGCGCCACCCTGCAGATCGATCAGCGCCAGAATGCGCTCGACAGCATCAGGCGTCACACCGCTCTGCAATAGTTCGTTGCGCACGCCATCAGCGCCAATCTTGTCGAGTTTATCGATAGCGCGGTAGACATTGCCAGCCGCAGCGTCGTCGAGACCGGAAACGCGCGCAATGCCGCCGAGAATCTGGCGGTGACTGACCAGAGTTGTGAAACCGGTGAAGCCCAGCGCGGTCAGCGCATCGGTCAGCACCGCAAGGATTTCTGCATCCGCCACCGGCGACGCCGAGCCGACGATATCGATGTCCGCCTGCCACAACTCGCGGTAGCGCCCGCGACCCGGGCGTTCGCCGCGGTAGCTCTGACCGATGGCGTACCGCCGCCACGGAAATAAAAGTTGACCCTGGTACTGCGCCACGACACGCGCCAGCGGCACCGTCTGATCATAGCGCAACGCCACCTTACGCCCGCCGTGATCCTCAAACCGGTAGATCAACTTCTCGTCATCGCCGATCTTGCCGTCGAGCGTTTCGGCGTATTCGACAACCGGCGTTTGTAACGGCTCAAAACCGTACCGCTCAAAAACGGACGTCAGGGTGTTGATAATATACTGCCGCAGGATCATGGCTGACGGCAGGTGATCGCGCATGCCTCGAATGTTCTGAACCCGGCTGGACATGGAACCTCGTCGATGGTATGGTGCGTGGTTGAGCGACTGTGGAAAATGAGAGAAAAAAGCCCCTTCCGCTCTCTGCTGTAGAGTCATGATACCACAACCGGATACAGTCGCATGCGAGAAACTGCCATGTTTCGCTTTAATCGTCTCGCCGCGAATGTGAGAAACCGGTAAGAGATCGCCAACCGGTTTGACAGCGTACTATGTTCAGAGTATGCTTCTGAGAAAGGCGCTGGAACCTTCTCCCAATGGATACATTGCCTGTGATGCCGCTCCCGGTCCCCGACGATCTGGCCGGAGACCTGGTGAAAGTCGAACAGATCATTCACGCGCGCCTGCACGGACGCCCGATAGTCGCTCAGACTGCAAGCGCCGCTTTGCGTGGCGCAGAAAAACCCTACCTGCGCGCAGCGCTGGTGATGCTTGCGGCACGACTCGGTCGCTATGAATCGCGGCGCGTCATTCACGCAGCGGCGGCGGCGGAGCTGATCCATATCGCAACCACTGTCCACGACAGTCTAATCAACGAAGCGGCGCGTCGCCGCGGCGAATCCTTTGGCGATCAGCGCTGGAACGGCGATGTGGCGCTGATGTCGGGCGATTATCTGCTGGCGCTGGCGGCGTCCGAAATGGCGCTCGCGCCCGATGCCCGCATTATTGGCATGTATGCGCGCGCGGTCATGATCTTCTGCGAGGGACGGCTGGCGCCAATAACGGCGGTTGCGCCGCTCGATCAGGCGCTGGGGCAGCACGAGCATGTTGCCGAAAGCCGGACTGCCGCGCTCTTCGAGACAGCGGCACGGGTCGGCGTCGTTTGCGGCGGCGGCGACGATGCGCTGGCCAGCGCCCTCGGACGCTTTGGCAGGGAACTTGGCATGGCAATGCATGTTGCTGCAGAAGTGTATGATTATGAAATGGATGGCAACAACGCGGGACGCGACCTGCGCGCCGGTCGGATTACTCTGCCGCTGATCTACGCGGTCGACGCCGGGGGAGGTCCTGATCTGGCAGCAGTTGTTGATCAGCGTCCGCTCGACGCGCCACGCCTGACAGTTGCTATCGATCAGGTGCGTCGCCTTGGCATCCCGCAGGCGCGCGCCAGAATGCGCGAGTATGCGCAGCGGGCGGTTGCGGCGCTGACGCACGTCCCGCCAGGCGCTGTTCGTGATGCGCTTGCCGCGCTCGCAGAACGAGTCGCTCGCGTGTAATGCTCGCTCGAGACGTTCATTATGGCTGCATATACTGTGCGATCCACCCGTCATACGTTCACTGTGACGCTCGCTGAACTCGAGCTGGAGTTTTCCCTCGAAGATGGCGGGTTGCGCGCGCTGCGACGGCCGGGTGAGCCCGATGTGATCGGGCGAGGTACGCCTTACCCCGGTATCGACGTCTCGCTCGCCGAAACGGGCTGGTTGACCGAACGCTCGTTCGCACGGTATCTCAATCATACCCTGTATAGCTTCTCTGGCGGCGCGGACATTGTGGTCGTCATCGGTCTCGGACCGCTGAAGATCTATGATCGCTACCGGGTGACCGGGTCGCTGGTCACGCG
This sequence comes from Roseiflexus sp., assembly GCA_025055265.1. Lineage (GTDB taxonomy): Bacteria > Chloroflexota > Chloroflexia > Chloroflexales > Roseiflexaceae > Roseiflexus. The sequence goes on along the minus strand of JANWXL010000160.1, from coordinate 2,095 downwards.
CCGCATCAGCCTGGAAAACGCGGGGGATGACGAACTGGCGCTGTGCGGCGTTCGTCTGGCGATCAGCGGCGCGTGCGTCGGCGCGCCGGAGCGCTGCCGTTTTGAAGCGCCGGCGAACGTCATCCGTCCCCGCCTGCCGATTGCCACATTGCGCGACGATCTCCGCCACCGCCACTGGTCGGACGCCACAACCCTCGAAACCCGCGCATTCTCCCTTGCACCCGCCGATGCTCCCGGTCTGCTCGCCTTGCACAATGATATCGTCGGCGAGACGCTGGCATGCTGGTACGCCGATACCTCCAACCCGGCGCGTCCGCGCGTCGAAGGCGATGGCAATTCGGTCGCGCTGCTCCACGAAATCCGCCTCGCCGAGCGGTTGCGGGTTGAAGTGGCGCTGTCGGTCGGGGTGCAGATGGTGCTGCTCGAACGCGCACCCTGGCATGGTGCGTTGCCGCGCATTCGCCAACTGATGTCGCACAGGCGAACCGCTGCTCCGACGCCGCCTGAATGGCTTGCAGACGCTGCGATATTTGTCACGCATCCGATGCGTTATGGCGGGTTCGACAGGATGATCGAGGCGCTCGATGCAATCCAGCGCCTCGGTTGCACCACGATCTGCCTCCTGCCGGTGCACGACATCGCTGCACCAGATCAGCATGCAGTGGAGTGGTCCCCGATGCAGCCGGAGGACCTCTATGCACTGCGATCCTTCTCCGCTCTGGATGGGTCGATAGGCGGCATCGACGGATTGCGCTCCTTCGTGAATGCTGCGCATGCGCGCAACATGCGAGTAGTCATTGACCTCCCGCTCTCCGGGTGCGCCGCCGACTCGCCATATGTCCATGATCATCCTGACTGGTTCTGCCTGGACCAGACGGGTCAGTTCATCCGCTTCGCCGGCGAGATCGACACGCTCTATTTCGACTGGCGCAACGCCGGTCTGCGTGCGCTTGCCATCAGCGAAGCGCTGGCGCTGATGGAGCAGACCGGCATCGACGGCTTTCGCGCGCTGGTCGCGCGCGATGTGCCGCCGGGATGGCCCCTCGGCGCGGCGATTGGCGGCAGCAGCAGCATGGGCGTGACGCGCCTGATTGAAGAACTGTACATCGCCATGCGCCAGCGTCGCCCCGATGCAGCGTTGCTCACTGACCTCGCTGGTCCATTGCTGGCATCCTGTCGCGATCTGCTCATCGATGAAGCTGCGCACCACATGTTCACCCAACTGGCGATCGGGCGCCTGAGCGTCTCCGAAATGCAGCAGTGGCTCGCCGATGCCCTGGCAATTGGCGAGCCTGGAACGCTGCGCGCCTGCTTCACCGAGAGCCATCATTCCTGCGTGAGCAATCCCCTGGCGGAGGTGCTGCGCGGTTCACGCGCCGCCCGGATGACTCTCGCAGGGATGATAGGGTGCGGGTATGTGCCATTGATCCGCGCCGGGCAGGAGGAAAACGGCGATGACCGGGAATTCATCAGGCGTCTGCTCATTACTCGCGCGCGCAGCGTTGCGTTGCGCCGCGGCGCTGTGGAAATCGAGGGCGCGCGCTGCGATGATCCGGCGATCTTTGTCGTGTTGCGGCATCACGAGGAGGAATGCGTCGTCACGTTGCTGAACGCCAGCCCGATGCGTCGTCGGGTGACGCTTGAACTGCCACGCGCCCACCTGCCAGAGGGCGACTATCTCGTGAGCGATCTGTTTGATGAACCGTTGATCAACGGAAACTCCAGCGTTGTGCTGCGATGCGACGACCTCGCGACATTCCCCGTAGCGCTGGGGCCGTTTGCAGCACGCCTCCTGGCGTTGCGTCCCGCATCGGTTCCTGTTTTGCATACCGCTGTCGACCATATTCAAGAGGCGGGCAGTGGCGCGGCGCCGGTGGACGAAGAACCAGTGCATGTGGCGGTTCGTCGAGTAGGGAGCGAGTCTGAGACCCGCCCATGATAGATAGTAGGGGCGGGTCTCAGACCCATAGGCGCGAACTTTACCAATCGATGTCCCATCATGCCGCCTCACGGAGCGGTTGCGCGGGGGGGAGACGCTCCGCCAGCCACTGGCGGATGTCGGCTTCTTGCTGCCGTCGCTTCCGTGGACTGCTCA
>JANWXL010000119.1 GCA_025055265.1 Roseiflexus sp. | reverse complement strand
GCGCATGAGTATGTGTTCGATCTGCTGCGCACGGCACGGGCGACGAGCCGGTACACGGCGCTGGTGACCAGCGGGTTCCTCACGCCGGAAGCATTGGATCAGATCGGGCATTATCTGGACGGCATGTGTCTGGAATTGCGTGCGTTCGACGATGCTGCATATCGACGCCTTGCAGGGGTGGAACGGTGGCGCGGCATTCTGGAGGTGGCATCGTATGCGTTTCACCGCTGGCACTGTCATGTTGAAGTGGTTACTCGCCTGCATCCCGGCGTGAATGACTCGGCTGACCAGATTCACGGGTTAGCCGACTGGATTCGGACAGCGCTCAGTCCATTTACGCCGTGGCACGTCCTCCCCGGCGATGCTGGCGCAGCGGCTGCGGCAGCGGTCGCTCGCGCACGGCGGATGGGTGCGGAGGCGGGATTGCTCTATGTGTATGGTCCAGAACCCGGGCAGGCAACGGTCTGCCCCTCGTGCATGTCAGTGGTCATCGAGCGCAGCGGCGGCATAACGCGCATCACTGGCGTTGAAGACGGTCGCTGCCGGACCTGTGGAGCAGACCTTCATTTGCGCACATCGATTTTCAAGCGACTGTAGCTGAGAGCGCCTATTCGTTCGTCCAGTAGACTTCAGCCTCTTCGTCGTAATCGTCCCGATCCCAGATCTCGACGCGCTCTTCGGGCGATGCGGCGCCGGTTGTGCGGGTCGCAGGAGTGGCGCGCGTGCGGATCACTGACGGTTGACCGCGCTCCTCGCGTTTCGCACGACTTCTAAAGACAATCTTTATTGGTGTGCCTGTGAAGTCGTACCGCTCCCGGATGCGGTTTTCCAGGTAGCGCGCATATCCCCAGTGCACCTCCTCAGCCTGATTGGCGAAGAACAGAAAGACTGGCGGCGCTACCTGCGGCTGCGTTGCGTAGTAGAGGCGAAGATGCGCTCCCTTGTGGACTGACGTCGGCGGATGCTCGTACACGGCGCGCCGCAGCAGCGCGTTGAGTTCGGATGTGGGAACGCGGCGTTGTCGGTTGCGCGCGATCTCCAGCGCCAGCGGCAGCACCTTGTCGACGCGCTGACCGGTCTTCGCCGAAATGAACAGCAGTGGCGCGTAAGGCATAAACTTGAACGCCTCACGGACATGGCGGCTGTATTCATCGAAGGTGTAGTTGTCCTTCACGATCAGGTCCCATTTGTTGACCAGGATCGCCACGCCTTTCAACGAATCGAGGATCATGCCGGCGATATGCGTATCCTGCGCTGTCACGCCTTCGGTCGCATCGATCAGGAGCAGGGCGACATCGGCGCGCTCGATGGCGCGCAGGGCGCGCATCACGCTATAGCGCTCCAACCCGCGCTCGATCTTGCCGCGGCGTCGGATGCCGGCAGTGTCGATCAGCAGCGCCTTGACGCCGTCGATCTCAACCGGCGTGTCAATGCTGTCGCGCGTGGTGCCGGGAATCTCGCTCACGACGCTGCGCTCCTGCCCGATCAGGCGGTTGAGCAGCGATGATTTGCCGACATTCGGGCGTCCGACAATTGCAATCTTGACTGCCGCCTCGTCCTCTTCCGCCTCGACGACGGGCAACACCTCGGTTACCCGGTCGAGCACGTCGCCGACGCCAATGCCGTGGTAGGCGCTCATCGGGATGGGTTCGCCCAGATTCAGTGCGTAGAACTCAACCGCGTCCATCGCGCGTTCGCGGTTATCGGCTTTATTGGCGGCGAGCACCACCGGCTTGTCGGCGCGGCGCAGCACTTCGGCGACGGCGGCGTCGGCAGCGGTCAATCCTTCGCGGCTGTCCACCATGAAGATGATGACATCAGCTTCAGCAATCGCCAGTTCCGCCTGTTCGCGCACCCGCCGCGCGATTTCCAGTTGCGGCGTGCCCGGCGTCAGGTCGTCTTCATCAAGCAGCAGACCGGCGGTATCGACCACGGTAAACACTCGACCGTTCCACTCCGTATCGCCGTAGAGCCGGTCGCGGGTGGTGCCAGGAATATCTTCCACAATAGCGCGGCGCTCGCCGATCAGTCGGTTGAACAACGTCGATTTGCCGACGTTCGGGCGCCCGACAATAGCAACTATCGGCTTCATAGAATTCACCTCTCTCCTGCGTCCGCGCGTTCGACCTGCGTTTTGACCAGGGGATGCCCCTTTGCGCGTGCGCGCGCGAGCGCCTCGACGCAGGCGGCATCGAACTCGATCCCTTTCCGTTCGCTCAAATACGCGATTGCGCGCTCGGCGCTCCAGGGCGCCTTGTACGGTCGGGCGCTGGTCAGCGCGTCGAACACATCGGCGACGGCGACGATGCGCGCAATCCACGAAATCTGGTCGCCTGCGATGCGATGCGGGTAGCCGTTGCCGTCGAGACGCTCGTGATGCTGCAGGAGCGCTGGCAACTCGACGCGCAGCAGACGCCTGAGTTCCTCCTGACTCATAATCTCGTAGCCTTTGATGGTGTGGCTGCGCATCTCAATCAGTTCTTCGTCGGTCAGGCGCCCCGGCTTGTCGAGAATTGCGTCCGGCACGCCGATCTTCCCGATGTCGTGAAGCAGGCTGCCAATGCGCACATGGAAAATCTGCTCATCGGAAAGACCCAGTTCCTCCGCAATGGCGACCGAAAAATCAGAGACGCGACGCGAATGGCGCTGATTATTGCGGTCGCGCGCGTCCACCGCCTCGACCAGCGCCTTGATCATGCCGAGCAACAGGTTCTGCGTATCGGCGTACAGGCGCGAGAGTTGCAGAACGGTCGCCGCGAGGTTGGCGAATGACTCGAACAGCGTCACATCATCGTCGGTGAACGAACCGCCAATTTTGTTGAGCGCCTGTGCGCCGCCGATAATGCGCGCCTCGACGCGCCCGCGCTCCTCGCCGAGATCGATGCTGGGCGCGTGGAGCGGGACGCACAGAATCGAGCGCGTCACGAAGCCGCTCAGTTGATCGACCGCCTGGTAATGGCGCGAGTCGTTGCGCACATCGTCCACCCGAACGACCTCTCCCGTCGCCACAACGTGCCCGATGATTCCCTGACCAAAGGGAACAGTAATACCGGCGACTTTCTCGCCGCGCGAGCCGGTGGCGACGTGCGAGCGCAACACAGGGTTGGCTTCGTCCTCATCGTCGATTTCCCACACCGATGTCGCCTCACAGTTGAGCAGGTCGCGGGCATAGTCCATGATCAGGGTCAACAACTGCTGGCGATCCAGCGTGGTGGTGAGGCGCGCGGCAATATCCGCCAGGGCGCGCTGTCGCCGTTCGCGGCGGTACGTCTCTTCGAGCAAACGAGTTTTATCGATCACGCTGACCATCACGTTGCCGAGAATGCGGAGCAGCGCCAGTTCTTCATCCGCGTCAACGGCATCGGCAGGCAGATTGAAGACCTGCACCACGCCAACCGGTCGATCCTCGATGATCAATGGCAGGCAGTACATCGTGCGCAACTGGAGCGATGCCAGTTCGCCGGTGCTGCGATCCCAGCGCGGGTC
>JANWXL010000104.1 GCA_025055265.1 Roseiflexus sp. | reverse complement strand
ACCGGCGTGCCCCTACCTGTGACCTGCGCACGGGTGCACCGGCGGCGGGCGCGGGCACGCCACCGGCGCGGGCCCGCCACCGGCGCGCGCCCGCCACGGGCCCGCGCCCCGGGGCGCCGGCGGGGGGCGCGGGCCCCCCCCCCGCGCCGGCCCGCCCCCCGCCCGGGCCCGCCCCCCCCGCGGGGGCCCCCCCCCCCGGGGGGGCGGGCCCGCGGCGCGGGGGGCGGCCCCGGGCCGGGCCCCGGCGGGCGGCGCCCCCGCGCCGGTGGCGTGCCCGCGCCGGTGGCGTGCCCGCGCCGGTGGCGTGCCCACGCCGGTGGCGTGCCCGTGTGTCGGTGGCGGGCCCGGGCGCTGTTGGCGCGCCCGCGCGCGGTGCAGGTTGCAGGCGGGAGGTAGGAAGGTTGAACGTTGAAGGTGCAAAGGTCACATTACACGTTGAACGTGAGAAAGGGAAGCCAGGTGCGAGGCGCAAGGCGCGAGGTGCGCGGGTTGCGGGTTGCAGGTGGGACGGGGAAGCCAGGCGCGAGGCGAGGGGCGCGAGGGTGAAGGGCGAGCGTCGAACGTTGCGTGTTGAACGTTGCACGTGGGAAGGCGGAAGGTACAAAGGTGGAAGGTTACAGGTTGCAAGTAGGAAGCCTAACCCCTAACCCCTAACCCCTAACCCCTAACCCATTCTTTTCCTCCCCTTATCCTCCCGTTAACACCCCCATAGTCAAAGCGCAATCCAGATGTGCTATGGTTGCGGATGGTGCGGTAAGCAATCAGGCGGGAGTGCAGGAATGCGGATAGCACTGATTACCGAGACGTTTCTACCGAATGTCAACGGGATTGTCACGACCCTGTGTCGCTTGTTGGAACACCTGCACAACGAAGGGCATGAAGCGCTGCTATTTGCGCCGCAGGGCGCTCCCGCGAGCTACGCTGGCGCGCAAGTCATTCCGCTGCGCGGCGTTCCGTTCCCACTCTACCCCGACATCCGCTTTACACCGCCGCAACCGGGCATCGTACCTGCGCTCCGAAAGTTTCGCCCCGATCTGATCCACCTCGCCGGATTGATGGTTCTTGGTCCGGCAGCACGTTTTGCTGCGCGACAGTTGCGTATCCCGGCGATTGCTACGTACCATACCAATCTGCCTGCGTACAGTGTCCACTACGGGTTGGGAGCGCTGCGCCAGGCGGCGTATTCATACCTGCGCTGGATCCACAACGCCTGTGCGCTGACGCTGTGCCCATCTTCGGCAATCCTGGCAGATCTGCGCGAGCGTGGGTTTCGACGGCTCCGCCTCTGGGGTCGCGGCGTTGATACCGTCCGGTTCCATCCGGCGCACCGGCGCAACGACTGGCGCGCCGCTGTCGGAGCGCGCGCCGACGAGCGTGTGTTGCTCTACGTCGGACGCCTGGCAGCCGAAAAACGGCTCGACCTGCTGGCGGAAGCGTTGCGCGACATGGAGGGTATTCGTCTGGTGCTGGTCGGCGATGGACCGGCGCGACCACAGCTTGAACGCCGGTTCGCAGGCATGCCGGTGACCTTCACCGGCTTTCTTAATGGGCACGATCTGGCAGTCGCGTATGCCAGTTCAGATGTGTTCGTTTTCCCATCTGATACCGAAACCTTCGGGCAGGTGGTGCAGGAGGCGATGGCGTCGGGTCTTCCGGTTGTCGCCGCGCGCGCTGGCGGTGTCATCGACCTGGTGCGGGACGAAGAAACCGGCGTCTTCTTCGCACCCGGGTCGGCATACAGTTTGCGCACTGCGGTCAGCAGGCTGGTTGCCAACCCTGGTCTGAGCAGCGCGTATGGACAGGCGGGGCGCGCCGCTGCTGAACAGCGCTCCTGGCCCCGGGTGCTCGATGAACTGATGGGATATTATCGACGTGCATTGCGCTGGCGCCCGCGCCTGCTGGCGCTCAGGAGAGCCTGGTCATGACAATCTGGAGCAGGGCGGACATTCACGTTCACACCCGCTATAGCGACGGGCACAGCTCGGTCGCGCAGGTGCTCGAATATGCCGAACATATCGGGTTGCGCGTGATCGCCATCACCGATCACGACACCATCGACGGTGCGCTCGAGGCGCGGCGCATGGCGCGCGGTTTTGATGTCGAGGTCATTGTCGGCGAGGAAGTATCCACCGCCGACGGTCACCTGCTGGTGTTGTTTCTCGAGCGCGCGCTCCCTCCAGGACGCCCCGCGCCCGAAACGATTGCCGCCGCCCACGAGCAGGGCGCGCTCTGCATCGTTGCGCACCCCTTCGACTGGCTGGTTTCATCGTTCGGTGCCAACCTGCTCCGCTACTGCGGCGGCGACAACCCGGCGTGGCCCGTCGATGGCGTCGAGGCGTTCAACGCCAGCCTGCCGTTGCCAGGCATGAATGCGCGCGCTGCATCCGTTGCCGCCATGCTCGGTCTGCCCGCCTGCGGCGGAAGCGATGCGCACCACTTTTCGACCGTGGGGCTTGGCTACACCCTCTTCCCCGGCAC
>JANWXL010000059.1 GCA_025055265.1 Roseiflexus sp. | reverse complement strand
ATTGCGCCAGGCGCCACCTGCGCAAAATCAACGTCCGGCGGGAGGGTAATCAGAACGCTGCCGCCAGCCGGAATAAAGGACGCGGTCGTAAAATTGAGCGTATACAGGTTGCCAGACACATTCAGCGCAACCGAGCCAAGCGGCGTGCCGGGCGTCATCTGCGCCAGCCCAAAGCGTCGAGCATCCGGGCGCGTACTGATCGTATAGTATTTGCGGTAGCTGCTGCCCAGTTTCAGCGCGCGCGCCGCCCATACGCCATCCGGCGAAAACGTGCCGGGATCATCGGCGCCGGTGAAGACTGGATTGTTGGGCGTCGGGCGCACCCAGTTGACGCCATCGGTCGAAACGACATATCCGGTCGTGAAGTCGGGCCTGGCATACGATTTCGCTTCATACCACATGCGGAAGAACGCGCCGTCCTTGATCACGGTTGGCACGCCGACGCTGTTGCTGTCGAAGTCGGTGAAATTATTGATGCGCGCGAAGACGGCGCCGCCGCCGCCGCTGCCGAGCACCCGCGTCCAGTTGACCCCGTCAGGCGATACGGCGTAGCCGATGGCGAACACATAGGCGCTGACATTGTTGACACCTTCATACCACATGCGGTAGCAGCGCCCGCTGGTGCGCCCATTCTCGCACGGCAGCGCAGGAGAGGCTTCATCGATCAGCACCGAAGGCGCCACAACGTAATCCTGATCGAAATCATTGACGCCGCCGCGCTCGACCAGAACGGCATTGCGGTTCGGCGCGCTCGTTCCGGCAGTTCCCGGCACGCGCGTCCAGGTAATGCCATCCGGCGATGTCGCATACCCGATCCCTTCAATCGCGCCGGTGCTGCCAAAGCCGGTGTACCACATGCGGAAGGTGTTTCCGTCCCGCACAACGTACATCGTTGTGACGCCTGTGCTATCGAAGTCGCCAGGCACGCCGGACGGACCGAAGACACTGCCGCCGACTCCCGAGCCAATGTAGCGCGTCCAGGTGATACCGTCTGGCGAGAGGGCATGCCCGATGCGCCGCGTGCCGTTGCCGTCGACGCCAACATACCACATGCGGTAGCAAACGCCGCTGGTGCGCCTGTTTTCGCATGGCAGCGACGGTGTGGCATTATCGCGCAGCACCATCGGCGGGAAGATTTCCGAGGTGTCGAAACTGGTGCCGCTGCCGCCGCAGTTCTGCCCGGCAATGGCAAACACTGCCCCTTCGACGGATGCCGGACACGTGCCAGGGATGTGCAGCCACGGCTGGCGGTTCGACAGATTGGCAGTCGGCGGTGGCGTCGCCGTTGGCGGTTGCGGGGTATTGGTTGGCAGTGGTGTTCCGGTTGCCGTCGGCGGCTGCGGCGTGTTTGTCAACGTTGGCGTACTGGTCGCCGTCGGCGGCTGCGGCGTGACGGTCGGCGTTGCCGTCGGACCATCGGTGGCAGTCGGCGCCGGCGTCACTGGCGTGGGTGACGGCGGGATGGGCGTTGGCGTTGCGGTTGGACCGGTATTCGTCGCCTGGGACAGATCGACGGCGGCGTACTCGATTACTTCGCGGACATCAAATGTCTGCACCGTCATGACGACTGCCGTCGGCAGCGGGTTTGCCAGCGAGAACGTGATCGTCTTGACGCCCGCCGGAGCGCCATTTGGCAACCGGATGACCAGCGCGCCCCGGGCTGCGCCCTGCGCCGCAGCATCGGTCACCGCCGCCATTTCGGCAGCAAACGTCGCGCCAGCCCCAAACCCGCTGATCGTCCCCGCCGTCACCTCGGCGAACGGCACGGTCGGCGGCAGCGTCAGCAATACACTGCCGCCTGCCGGAATCGCCTGGGTGGTCAGCGACAGGGTGTAGTCGCCCAGATTGCGGGTCAGCTCTGGCGCGGGCAGCGGCGTCCCCGGCGTCATCGTCGCCTGCCCGATACGTACCGCATTCGGGCGGCTGCTGATGGTGTACCACATCCGGAAGGCGGTCCCTTCCTTGAGCACGAACGGCGTCCACACATTGTCAGGCGAAATCGTCCCCGGATCGTCGCTGCCGCGATACACCGCCTGATTTGGCGCCGGACGCACCCACGTCACGCCGTCGACTGACACCACGTGCCCGATGCTCTGATTGGACGCCTGACTGTTGTACCACATGCGGAACAGTGCGCCGTCCTTGATCACCACCGGCGCGCCGACGCTGCCCGCGTCCCATTCGCCTGCCGCGCCAAAGCCGAGCACCGGATTCCCGCCCGCCGCGCGCGTCCAGTTCACACCATCTGGAGAGAGGGCGTACCCGATGCGGAAGACATTCACCGGGTCAGTGCCCTGATACCACATCCGATAACAGACGCCGCTCGTCCGCCCATTTTCGCAGGGGAGTTGCGGACTGGCTGAGTCGCGGATTACGGCGGGCGCTGCCACAATCGACTGGTCGAACGTCGCCGCGCCGGTGGGACGCAGGACCGCGCCCTGCGTCAGCGGTCCCGCCACGCGCGTCCAGTTCACGCCGTCGGTCGAGGTAGCGAAGCCGATGGAAAAGACTGAGCCGTTGAAGCCGTTGTACCACATCTCGAAGGCGGCGCCATTGCGGATGACGTAGGGGAACGAGACGCCCGCACTATCGAAGTTGCCTGCCGGTCCAAGCCCGAGCACCGCGCCGCCGCCTGCGGTTCCCGGTACGCGCGTCCAGGTCGTGCCGTCTGGCGAGACGGCATAGCCGATGCGCCGCACGCCGCCCGCGTCGAAACCGGTGTACCACATCCGATAACACACCGCGCCCTCGGCGATGCCGGGGCAGGGCGCGGCGGCAGTAGCGACATCGCGCAGAATGACCGGCCCTTCGACATTATTGCTATCGAAGGTCGTGCCGCTGCCGCCGCAATTATCGCCAGAGCGACCGAACACCGCGCCTTCCAGCGCGGGTCCGCACGTTCCCGGGGTGTGCGCCCAGGGTTGACGATTGGGAATCGTCGCTTCACTCACCGACGGCGCTGTCAATGCAATCAGCAGCAGTGCAATTATCAGCGCCCCAACAACCCACAGACGAGTACGCATATTCCACCACTCTCGCATATGACACGACACCAGACGCAACCGGGCGCAAAAACGAAATAGCAACACGGAGAGAGGAGATCGTCGCGCTCAGCTATAGAATTACAGGGTTGCACTGCCGCGCAAACTCATATGCATCAGGCAACGCCTGGCACTAGACAGAGGTGTGCGAAATACACACAGATGCAGAGCTGTACACCTCCATACGAAGGCAGTGTAGTGTGCACAGATGACAGTGTGATGAGAAGATGCCTGTGTGAAAATACACAACTTATCAGACTGTCATCATATGCCGTCGATTTACGCAGTAGAATAAGACTTATCCCGTCAATAGAAAGAGGCAACTGGTATGTGCATTGACGACATCGACACCCCGGCGGTGATCATCGACCTCGACCGTCTGGAGGCGAACATTTCACGTTTTCAGGCGTACCTTAACGAACATGGCATCGCCAATCGCCCACACATCAAGACGCACAAGATTCCGCAAATTGCGCAGATGCAAATGACGGCTGGCGCCATCGGCATCACCTGCCAGAAGCTTGGCGAGGCGGAGGTGATGGCGAATGCAGGCATTACTGACATCTTCCTGCCGTACAACATCGTTGGCGCCGCCAAACTGGAGCGCCTGGTCGCTCTTGCCCGTCGGGTGCGGTTGAGCGTCACCGCCGACTCACCAGTTGTCGTCGCTGGTCTGGGAGCGGCGATGTCCGGGACCGGTCTGGAACTGCCGGTGCTGGTCGAATGCGACACCGGTATGGGACGATGCGGCGTGCAGAGTCCGGTGGAGGCAATGGACTTGGCGTTGCAGATTGCACGCACGCCGGGTCTGCGTTTCGGCGGGTTGATGACTTACCCCTCAAGCCCGGCAATCGGTCCGTTTATGAGCGAAGCGGTGCGGCTCTTGCGCGAGCGCGGGCTTGCAGTCGAGCGGGTAAGCGGCGGCGGTACGGCGGGCATGTGGAGCGCTCACGAACATCCAGAGGTAACCGAATACCGGGCTGGTATGTACGTCTACGGCGACCGCTACACTCTGCGTGCAGGCGCGCTGCGGCTGGACGAGTGCGCGATGACCGTCCTGACAACGGTTGTCAGCCGTCCGACGCCGGATCGCGGCGTGATCGACGGCGGCAGCAAGACGTTTTCCTCCGACCTTCTTGGTCTGGAGGGATACGGTCTCATTCTGGAATACCCCGAAGCCCGGATCGTCAGCCTGTCGGAGGAGCATGGCGTGGTGGATTTCAGCCAATGCGCGCAGAAGCCTGCGATTGGCGAACGGGTGCGTGTGCTGCCCAACCACTGTTGCGTGGTGAGCAACCTGTTTGATGAAGTGATTGGCGTGCGCAACGGGAACGTCGAAACCGTCTGGCGGGTCGCGGCGCGGGGCGCAATCCGGTAGGGGCAGGTCTCAGACCTGTCCCGGTGGGCAGGTCTGAGACCTGCCCGGCAGGGCATAGCGCGGTGATAGGGGATCTCCGCCCTGCCTGGCAGGGCGCGGCGCGGTGACAAGAGCAGGTCTCCGACCTGCACGCGTCCGTCACACCGCCATTCGTTCCACGCGCCCGTGAACCGGCACAGGTTCGACCAGTGCGCGAAACACGGGACAGAGCCGCTCTACGTCCGCCTGAATCTGTCGGAGTTCCTCGTCGGAAACATCACCCGACACGCGGGCAACGTAGGCGATGCCAGAGGGCGGGATCGGCGCACCTGTACCGACTTCCAGAATACCGCGGAAATCGATCTGACCGGTCACCTCGACCTCCAGCGCATCGAAGCGCACCCCGCGATTGACGGCGACGATCAGATAGGTGTGCGCCAGGCAGCTCGCCAGCGATGCCAGCAGTAGTTCCGGCGACGTCGGGCCGAGATTGTACCCTGCCAGCGCTGGCGCCGAGTCAGTCACGACCGTGAATTCACGAATGCTGACCGGGCGCACGCCCGAGCCGCCTGCAACCCGCGCCAGCACGCGCAGCGGCGATGGAGCGGCGTCGGGAGCGGACAGTTTCTCGCGCAGCGCCGCCACGCGCCGCGCCTTGAACTCCAGATATTCGGGAAGGGTGGTCACGGCGATCTCCTTATTGCTGTCAACGAATAGGGAAGCGAATAAGCGAATTGCCCTGTCAACGAATAAGCAAGCGAATAAGCGAATGGCGCCGAAAAACGAATGTGCACTGCCGCTGCACGCCGCACACCGCTCTCCTCGTGCCGCTCGCCTCGCGCCTATTGCCTGGCTGCACTACTGCCCCGGACGCATGATCATCCGCGCCAGGCGCGGCATAAAGGCGGGCGCAGGTTCACGCAAAGCTTCGGCAGCCAGGACGCCGCCAAGCAGCAGCATCCCATAGAACTTGTATGAAACGCCAGCAATTGTCAACACACCGTGAACAGTTCCATCGTAAAAACTCCACTGATTGCCATAGGCGATCAGCGCGAAACTGAGCGCCAGCGCCGCAGCATACGGCAGCGACACCGTGCGCTCGCGCAGGTGGAGGACCAGTGCGCTAAACGGCACGATCAGCAGCGTTTCGTAGTGCATCCACGCGGCTGGCGACGCCAGCACCATCAGCAATAGAAACATCCCGTACTGGAGCGCATACCACGTGCTCTCGCGCGACGTCGGGCGCAGCGCCAGCGCGCAAACCAACAGCGACACAGCGCCGGAGATCAGCGTTCCCAGCAGGCGCACCATCTCGTTCCGGTAAATCGTCGCGCTGCGCGGCGAGTCGGTCAGGCGTGCGAGGAACCCGGAGATCGTTTGATTCTCGACCCACGACGTCGTGCCGCCAATGTTTGGCAGCACCTGCGTCAGATAGATCAAATGTTCATTCCAGCCAATGACCGCAATAGCAAGGCCATTGCATACCGCCATCCCGACAACAAACCCGATCAGCGCGCGCCAGTGGCCCTTCACGACGAAGAACGCCAGCAACAGGATTGGATATATCTTAAACAATGTTCCCAGCGCCACGAGGGCGCCCGCAACCGCATCGCGCCTGTTGCGCAGCGCCCATAATGCCAGCGTCAGCATGAACAGCAACACCAGATCGATCTGCCCGTATGCCAGCGTATCCGCCAGCGGGCGGAAGTTGAAGACAATCAGCAAACTGGCGGCGCTCAATGACACAAGCGGCAATCGCCACATCCGCAGCCAGACCAGCACAGTTGCAACGATCAGGAGGGTATTCATGACGCGGTGCCCGAGCAACACGGTCAGTCCGTCCATCGTCACGAACGGAACAAACAGCATGCCATAAAAGGGCGGCACCTTGAACACATGACCAAAGTGATTGGTCAGCACGGCGTTGATGTCGTACATCGAACCGCCGCGCGTCCACTCGCGCGCGCCACGGAAGAGGATCCAGAAATCGGGCGCCTGGCGAGTATAGGCGTACCACAGGTTGTAAATCAGGTGCGCGAGCGCGGCCAGCGCGAAGAGGAGCAGCGCGATCTGCGCCAGACGCACGCGACGGTCATTGCGGGGCAGCGCGCGCCCACGCATCAGATGCCAT
>JANWXL010000026.1 GCA_025055265.1 Roseiflexus sp. | reverse complement strand
GTGCAGGAACGGCAGGTACACAATCAGCGAGAGCAGTATCAGTTCCCAGATGATCGCCAGGTTGAGCCATTTGTTGGCGAACGGCTTATTCCATACCGAATTCCGATCAGACCGAAAGTTGTAAGCTTTGAAGAACTGGATCAACACCAGCGAAACGAACGTCATCGTCATCGCTTCTTCCAGTCCACGCCCCGAATTCAGCGCCCATGTGAAGAGCCCGAGGTTGACAATCGCCGACCAGATGCCGCCGAGCACCATCAGCGTGACCACCGGTCGGGTAAAAATGCCGATCCGGGGATTGCGCGGCTTGCGCTTCATCAGGTCAGCTTCCGGTGGATCGACTGCCAGCGCCAGCGCGGGCAACCCATCGGTCGCCAGGTTGACATACAGGATCTGCACTGCTGAGAGCGGCAGCGGCAGCCCCAGGAACGACGCGCCTGCCATCAATCCAATCTCGCCGATGTTGGACGAGAGCAGATACATCAGGTATTTCTTGATGTTGCTGAAGACGCCGCGCCCTTCTTCCACCGCCGCCACGATTGAGGCGAAGTTATCGTCGGTGAGGGTCATCGCGGCAGCTTCTTTGGTCACGTCGGTGCCGGTGATGCCCATCGCCACGCCAATATCGGCTCGCTTGAGCGCTGGCGCATCGTTGACGCCGTCACCGGTCATTGCGACGACGTGCCCTTTCGATTGCCACGCGGTCACCACCCGGAGTTTGTGGGACGGCGAAACACGCGCATAGACGTGAATATCCTCAACCTCGCGCTTCAACTGATCATCAGGCATGGCTTCCAGTTCGGCGCCGGTCACAACGCGACCGCCATCGAGCAGGTTCAGCTCCCGCGCGATCGCTTTTGCTGTCAACGGATGATCGCCGGTGATCATGACCGGGCGAATACCGGCTTCGATGCAGGTGGCAATGGCGTCTTTCGCTTCGGGACGGGGCGGATCGATCATCCCCACCAGCCCCAGGAAGGTCATCCCGGTCTCTGCATCATCCGGCGCGGCGCCCGGCTTGAACGCAATGCCCAACACCCGCATCGCTCGACTCGCCATCTCCTGCGCCTGTTGCAGGATCTGCTCACGCCCGGCATCGTCCAGCAGGCGAATCCCATCGGCAGTGACGACCGAGACGCACCCTTCCAGAATAACTTCCGGCGCTCCTTTGGCGTATGCAGTCACACCATCCGCTCCCCGGTGGAGCGTCGTCATGCGTTTGGTTTCGGACGAAAACGGGATTTCGTGAATGCGCGGATTTTCGGCGTCGAGGGTCTCCTTCCACAACCCGGCTTTAGCAGCCGCGACGACAAGCGCGCCTTCGGTCGGATCGCCTTTGATGTCCCAACTGCCATCGTCTTTCCTGATCAGGCGCGCATCAGACGCGAGAACCGCCGCCTTCAGAGTGAGCATAAGCGGCTCAGGCGGCGACACCGGATGATCATCGAGCAGAAATTTGCCTTCGGGCGCGTACCCGGCGCCAGAAACGGCAAAGCATTGTCCTGCGGTAAAGACCTGGCGCACGGTCATCTCATCTTTGGTCAACGTGCCGGTTTTATCGGTGCAGATCACCGAGGTGCTGCCCAGCGTTTCGACCGCTGGCAGGCGACGGATGAGCGCGTGACGCTTCGCCATCTTCTGCACGCCGATCGCCAGTGAAATCGTAACGACGGCGGGCAACGCTTCCGGCACGACTGCCACTGCCAGCGCAATGCCGAAGATCAGCATATCGATGATCGGTTGTCCGCGCAGCAACCCCAGCGCCACGATAAGCGCCACGACGACGAACGCCGCCCGCGCCAGCGCGCCGCCAACCCGGTCCAGGTTCTGCTGGAGGGGTGTGCGCACCGTCTCGACCGTCTGGAGCATCTGCGCGATTTTGCCGAACTCGGTGCGCATGCCGGTGGCGACGATCAGCGCCTTCCCGCGCCCATACGTGACCGAGGTGCCGGCATACACCATGTTTCGGCGGTCTCCCAAAGGAAGGTTATCGCGCCCCAACGGATGGGTATGCTTCTCGACCGGAACCGACTCGCCGGTCAGTGCAGCTTCTTCGACTTGCAGGTTGATCGCTTCAATCAGTCGCGCGTCCGCCGGAACACGGTCGCCGGTGCGCAGGAGAATGACATCGCCCGGAACCAGATCGCGCGCCGGGATCCGGATCTCCTGCCCGTCGCGCAGCACGGTTGCGGTTGGCGCCGTCATCTGCTGCAAGGCTTCGATGGCGCGCTCGGCGCGGTATTCCTGGATAAACCCAAGGAGAACTGCGAACAGCACAATGACAGCAATGACGATCGACTCAACGCCATGCCCCAGAAAGAACGAGATTGCCGTTGCGATGAGCAGAATGACGATCAGAACATTCTTGAACTGTTCGAACAGAATCTCCCATGGCGAAATGCGTCGCGCCGCCTGAAGCCCATTCGGACCGTACTCCGCGAGGCGCTTACGGGCTTCGTCGCTGCTCAATCCCTGCGGCTTGCTATCGAGCAGGACAAAAACGTCATCAACAGAGTACGCATGCCAGGAGTTCTCCGGCATTGCATTGTCGCGCGCCGGGGAGGACTTTTGCGGTTTGACATCCGGTTGGACAGTCGATGATTTCATGCGCAACGCTCCCTTTCTTTGCACAACAACAGAAAAGACCATCGCCATTTGCGATGGTCTTGCGGTTTCGTTCAGGCAGCCGGGAAATCTCTTTCCGTGATGACGACCGCCTGATCCGGACAACTCCGGTTGCTACTCCCCATCTGGTTGCAGAGTATATCCGGGAGTGTGCATTCAGTCAAGGGGCAACCGTCGCGCCCTCGGTTACCATATTTTGACAAATCAACCTTAGAAACCGGTCGAGGTTTGAACGCGACCGGATGGCGCACTTGCGACCGTTGCCGGAATCTCGCTGTCGCGCTCGCCCTTTGTGCGGTTGAGGTCGAAGATATCGAGGCGGAAGCGATCGCGGCAGCAGGCGCACTGCCGGCGCCCGATCCGCGCATTGACGAAGAACCCGAACGCCGCAGCCGTGCCGAACATGACCAGGCTGTAGATCGCCGGCGGGATTGCCATCGCAGGATTGTTGAGGAACGTTGCGCCCGACGCCAGAGCGATCGCCAGCGTTCCGTTCTGAATGCCGACTTCGATGCCGCTCGTGATGCGCTGCGACCAGTTGAGACGCAGGATTGCAGCAATCGCGAAACCGATCAGCATGCTCCCAGCGCTCAACATCAACGTTGCTGGACCGACATCGATGAACGCCTGGACGATGATCGCCCGCTCACGGATGATTGCCGCCAGGATCACCAGGACCAGCAGCGTCACAGAGGCAACCTTCACCGGAAAATCGGCTTCAGCGGCAAACTCAGGACGCTTCGCCCGCACCCACATGCCCAGCGCTACCGGTACAATCGTCAGCAGCGCAATCTGCGCCACGGTCTGCAAGAATGGCAGTTGAAGCGTTGTCCCCTGACCCATGAAATGAATCAGCATCCAGTTGACCAGCGGCGGAATGGTGATGACCGTCACCGTATTCGATAGCGCCGTCAATGTCACCGACAGCGCAACATCACCGCGCGAGAGGAACGAGATCAGGTTCGAGGTCGGACCGCCGGGGCACAGGGCGACAATCATCAACCCGACGGCATACTCAGGCGGAAGGTTGAAGGTTGAGGCGATCAAGAAGCCAACCACCGGCAAGACGACCAACTGACCGAACAGACCGACAGCGACCGCTTTGGGATAGAACAGCACTCGTCGAAAATCATCCACGACCAGCGACAGACCCATGCCCCACATGATGATGGCGATTGCGATTGGTAGAAACACCCCGGTGATGATGTTCTGTTCCATGCGCTCCTCTCTGGTTGTTGTCGATGTCCCATCCCAACGTCCGACACCTTCTCGATCCTGGGGCGATATGTACACCCGTACCGACTTCTCTCCAACGTTGTTTGAACACGAACATCGATCTGCGCCAGAACCGGCGCTTTGATCAGGGTTCGCCTCCGACATGCAAGCAGATGCGCATCACCAGGAGACGGGTCATCATAGAGATTGAGAGATAGTCTTAC
Source organism: Roseiflexus sp. (assembly GCA_025055265.1). Lineage (GTDB taxonomy): Bacteria > Chloroflexota > Chloroflexia > Chloroflexales > Roseiflexaceae > Roseiflexus. Next base: position 29,681 of record JANWXL010000026.1, on the reverse strand, counting down.
CGGGAGCCGCCTCAGGAGCGAGGAAGATGTGCACATCTTAGGATGAGATATCAGAATGCAAAAGCGGAGGAGTTCCTTTATGCAGCGGGGAAGAATCCCCGCTGCCGCAGGGTAGTTACCAGGAAGTCGAGCGCTTCGACGCGCAGCGCCAGGCAGACGCCAGCATACGCCAGTGTCGCTAGCCCGCCTGCCCCCAGCAATGCCACGAGCGGACCGGCGAACGCCAGGGCGCCGCCGAGCCACCACGCCAGGCAGAACAGCGCTGCACAGGCAATCAGGCATTTCCCGATCGTTTCGCCGATCCGCAGGCCGCCGAGGTCCACCAACCGCCGTGAGAGGAGATACAGGATCAGCGCGTGCCCGATCCACTGCGCTGAATTCGCCAGAATGAGCGCTGCCACTCCTAATGGCGTCAAAAACAACAGCGGAAGCGCCGTCGCCGCATAGATCAAGATCGCCGCCCCCTGCACCAGATTCGGCGTCAGAGTGCGCTGACGGGCATAGAACGCAAACAGCATCATCTGGTCGAGCGCCGCTGCTGGCAATCCCGGCAGGTAGAACAGCAGCGCGCGCGCTGTCTCCAGCGTATCCGCAGCGCCAAAAGCGCCGCGTTCATAAAGCAGCGCAACGATTGGTTCCGCCAGCGCCGCGAGACCAGCGGCAGCGGGCAGGATAAGCAGCAGCACAACCTTGATCCCCATCGCCAGGGTCACGCGAAATGCGTCTTCATCACCGGCGCTCGCCTGGCGCGAGAGGGTCGGCAGCACAGCGAACGACACGGCCGCCGCTACCAGACCAAGGGGAAACTGAATGAGCGCCGTGGCGTAGCGCATCGTCGGAATGGCATCCGGCGTCAGACGCGACGCCAGATTGCGATCGAGCACAATGCCGACGACAGAAAAACCGATCCCCAGCGCAACCGGCGCATAGAGCGCGAGAATGCGGCGCACGCCGGGATGCATCAGATCGAGCGTCAGGAACGGAACATTCGTCGCATCACGCAGACCGGGGATCTGCAGCGCCACCTGCAACACTGAACCAAGCAGCACACCAGCGACCAGGCTGAGCGGACCGAGCCACGATTGCAGCAGAACAGCGCCGAGAATAATTCCCAGATTGAAGATACTGGTCGTAAACGCAGGCAGCAAAAAGCGCTGTCGCGCATAGAGCAGCGCTGTGATCAGACCCGAAAGTCCCATAAAGAAGACCGACGGCAGGAGCAGACGGGTCATCGCAATGGTCTGTTCACGCAGTTCGGGTTCAAACCCGCCTGCCAGCAGCGTCACGACGGCTGGCGCCTGCCAGATGAGGAACCCGACAGTCAGCGCAATCGTCCCCAACGCCAGATTGATGACCGTTGCGGCGACGCGCCAGAAGGCGGCTTCGTCCTCTTCAGCATAAGCGCTGAACACCGGCACAAGCGCCGCGCTGATTGCACCGTTGACAAGGAGATCGTAGATAATCGTGGGGACGGCGGATGCGGCGGTGAAAGCAGCGACATCCGCGCCGCGCCCGAAGAGACCGGCAATGACCGCCTCGCGCACCACGCCGACCAGGCGACTGGCGATATTACCAGCAGCGATCAGGAGAGCAGCGGTTGCGACGCGGCGGACAACCGCACCCGAAGCGCCGGACATGGTCTTCTTCCTATGGCGTGGGGGCGCCGCCAGCAATCATGCGGTCAACGATCTCGCGCACGGCTTCAGGATCAGCGGCGAAAGCATCGGGGCTGCCCAGAGTGATGATCATCTTCGAGTCAATCGCATACCGTTGAATATTATCGAGGTCCAGCCGGGTTGCGGCGCGCGCCAGACGAATCATCTCGCTGCGCGGCACATCAGTGCGCACATAGTCGCGCAGGGCGCTGGTATAGTCATCGATCTTGTTGATCTGCGAGATCAGGCCGCGTTCACGCACCCGCTCGACCAGCGCCAGCAGCACCTGTTGCTGGCGTTGATTCCGCCCAAAGTCGCTATCAGCGTGGCGTGTTCGCGCATAGATCAGGGCGCGTTCCCCGTCCATCCACTGCCGTCCTGGCTCGAAGCGCACCTGCATCGTGCGCACATCGCCAGGGAACGCATCCACGGGATAGCGAGGATCATCGATCGCTTTGGGCACATCGATAGAAATGCCGCCGACCAAATCAATGACCCTGCGAAACCCCTCGAAGTTGATCAGCGCAAAGTGATGGACCGGCACGCCAACCAGATCGGAGACGGTCTGTTTCAAGAGAGCGGCGCCATACCCTTTGCCGAGACGGGTTTCACCGATCAGGTAGACTGAGTTGATTTTCCGGCGCCCGAACCCGGGCGTATCGACCATCAGGTCGCGCGGGAATGACAGCATACTGACGCGACCGGTACGCGGGTTGATATGGAGCAGAATAATAGCATCGGTGCGACTGATCTCCTCATCGGCGCGTGCGTCAGTGCCGAGAAGCAGAATGTTGACGGGATCATCGTTCTCTGGCGCAGCCGTTGGCGCGATGGTGGGAACCGCAGGTGCACTGTTCACCGACGTATCGGCAGGCGCCAGAGCGCTGATCATCGGTTCAGGGGTCGGCGCAAGGACGACAGGCGTCACGATCATCGCGTTCACATCATCGAGCGCCTGTTTCCACTCGAAGGCGAGGCGGGCGATGGCAACGATGCTGATCAGCGCCATGACGCCCAACAGCGTGAGGACAAAACGACGACGCACATCGGGGTGACGTATCAAGCGCACATCTCCGCTGCTCTACAGACGTTCGCCCTGCTACTATACCACATATTTACAAAGGCGATTCAGAAGAGGAGTTTTGCCAGCCGCAGCACGCCCTGTTTCCATGGAACGCGGTGGGAGACGCCGGAAGCGCCCTCGAACTCCTGCAGGTGTTCAATATACCAGCGATAGTTACGGACGAGCGCCTCTTTGTTCGAGTACTTCGGCGTGAACCCAAGAACCCGTTCGGCTTTTTCGATCGACACGAACGAGTCGGTTGCGGCGGTTTCATACACCCACTTGTAGAGCGGCGAGAGACGAAGCGCCTCCAGGATGCGCAGCGTCCAGATCACCGGCGTCGCCGGAAAGGGGATAATCTTCTTGCCAAAACCGGCAGCATCCAGCACTGCCTGGTAATCCTCGCGCATGGTCGTAAACTCTTTAGCGCCGATGTTGAACGTATCATTCACCCGATCCCGATCAAGCGTCGCACAAAGGTAGATCGCCTCGCACAGGTCCTCCACATCGAGCAATTGATAGCGGTTATTGCCGCTGCCAATCATGGGAAAATTCTTTCCGTCCTTCGCCCAATCGTAGAGAAGCGCAAACACGCCAAGACGCTCTGGACCAACGAACGATTTCGGGCGAATGATCGGCACGCACATGCCTTTGGCGCGATACTCCAGGCAGATCTGCTCAGCCTTTACCTTTGCTTCGCCGTAGGGACCGACGCCGTGAAGCGGATCGTCCTCATAGATCGGGTGATGATCGGGAATACCGTAGACTGCGGTTGAAGAAATATGGATCACCCGTTCGACGCCATGCTCGAAAGCTGATTGCAGAACGTTCCGCGTACCGTCGAGATCGGTGGAAAAGATATCTTCCTTCTTGTACAATGGCAGCGCCGCTGCGGCATGCACAACAATCTGCACCCCTTCCATTGCGCGATCAACGCTCGAGCGATCCCGGATGTCGCCTTTGATTGCCTTGACCTGGTTCCGTTCGGGGTAGTTAAAATCGGCAATATCGAGCGAGACGACCGGATGCCCGCGCGCCAGCAGGTAGCGGGTCAGATTGATGCCCAGGAAACCGGCGCCGCCGGTGATCAGGAACGTAGACGCTGTCATGGGTGCAATCCTTGCTGCGCCAGGCGATCCTGCAGGCGGGCGATAGTTTCGCGAACAGCCGCCAGGCCGTCGCGTTCGCGTTGCACCACAGCCGCAGGCGCCTTCTCGATGAAACCAGGGGAGGCCAGTCGCGCTTCGCGCCGCGCTGCTTCGGCCTGAGCCGCTTCCAGTTCTTTAAGCAGGCGTGCACGTTCAGCTTCCAGGTCGATCATACCGGCGAGCGGCAGGTATGCCTCGACCGATCCGATGACGAGGGTGGCGGCATTTGATGGGCGCTGATCGAGAGATTCAGCGATCGTCAATCGATCAGCGTCAATCCGCGCCAGACGCGCAATGACAGGGCGTTGCGCTTCGATCAGCGCCGTCTGCGCGCCTGCCACGATGGTGGCAGCGATCAGGCGCGCCGGCTCGACCTTGTATTCGGTGCGGATATTACGGATGCCGGTGATCAACGCCTGGACGAGCGCCCAATCCCGTTCGACGCTTTCGTCGATCCGGGTTGCGTCCGGTTGTGGATACGGCGCGATCATGATCGACACAGGCGTGGCATCAGTCCGCTCATCGCGCACCAGATACTGCCAGGCTTCCTCAGTGACAAACGGCATGAACGGATGCAGCAGACGCAACGCGCCTTCCAACACTGTGAAAAGCACAGCGCGCGTCGATAGTCGGAGCGTCTCCTGCTCGAACTGCACCTTGGCGACTTCAACGTACCAGTCCGCAAGTTCGCTCCAGAGGAATTCCTGGATGCTGCGCCCTGCCTCGCCAAAATTGTACGCCTGCATCAACCGATCGACGTCTGCCGCCAGACGATGGTAGCGCGACAGGATCCAGCGGTCAGCAAGCGTCGCCGGTTGAGGATCAAACACTGCGCCTCGCTGACTTGCATCGTCCAGTTTCGACACCACGAACCGGGTAATATTCCACAGTTTGTTGGCAAAATTGCGCGCCGACTCGATGCGCTCCGGGTTGAGGTTCAGGTCCTGACCGGGCGAACTGCTGGTCGCCAGCGTGAAGCGCAGCGCATCGGCGCCATACTGGTCGATCACATCGAGCGGATTGATCACATTGCCATAGGTCTTCGACATCTTACGCCCATCCTTGTCGCGCACCAGACCATGGAGGTAGACGGTATGGAAGGGCGTTTTGCCCGTCAGGTAGCACCCCATCATCATCATGCGCGCGACCCAGAAGAACAGAATGTCGTACCCGGTCTCCATGACGCTGGTGGGATAGAAGCGCCGCATATCGGGCGTATCATCGGGCCAGCCAAGCGTCGAGAAGGGCCAGAGGGCGCTGGAAAACCAGGTATCGAGCACGTCCGGGTCCTGGACCACCCCCTCGCCCTGCGGATCGGGATCGTCGGGACCGGGCACGATCATCTGGCCATCGGGCGTATACCACACAGGAATGCGGTGTCCCCACCAGAGCTGGCGGCTGATGCACCAGTCCTGAATATTTTCGAGCCAGTGGAAGAACACTTTCTCAAAGCGTTCCGGCACAATCCGGGTTCGTCCTTCGCGCACCGCTGCGAGCGCCAGATCGGCGAGCGGTTTGGCGCGCACAAACCATTGCTCGCTGAGGAGCGGCTCGACAACTTCGCCGCCGCGCTGACTGATGCCCACCGACATACGGTGAGGACGAACCTCGACTAGCAACCCCTCGCGTTCCAGGTCATCGACCAGGCGCCGCCGCGCCTCGAAGCGATCCAGCCCGGCATACGGACCGGCTTCAGCATTGAGGGTCGCATCGGCATTCATAATGTTGATCATTGGCAGATGGTGGCGCTGACCCACCAGATAGTCGTTCGGGTCGTGCGCTGGGGTAATCTTCACCGCGCCAGTGCCAAACTCCGGGTCGGCGTAGTCGTCGGCGATGATCGGTATCAGGCGACCGATGGCCGGCAGCGCGACCATCCGCCCGATCAGATGCTTGTAGCGCGGATCGTTGGGGTTCACCGCCACTGCCGTATCGCCCATGATCGTCTCCGGGCGCGTCGTTGCGACGGTGATAAACTCCGTGGCGCCAGCGGCCCACCGACCGCTGCCCCAGACGCCGGGACGCCAGCCGTCGCCAGCGATCGGGTAGCGCACGTGGTACATATACACGTCGCGCTCTTCGTACTCCACCTCCAGGTCGCTCACTGCCGTTTGCAGGTTCGGCGACCAGTTGACCATGCGATAGCCGCGGTAGATCAGACCATCGTCATACAGGCGCTTGAAGGCGGCGCGCACCGCACGCGAGAGCATCGGATCGAGCGTGAACCGCTCGCGCGTCCAGTCGCACGAGGCGCCGAGACGACGCAACTGACGGGTAATCTCGCCGCCGTACTTTTCTTTCCACTCCCAGGTGCGGCGCAGAAACTCCTCACGACCGACCTGCTGGCGACTCGTGCCCTCGCTCTGGAGCAACCGCTCGACCTGCAATTGCGTGGCAATGCCAGCGTGGTCGGTGCCGGGCAACCAGAGCGTCGGCTCACCGAGCATCCGATGCCAGCGCACCATCACATCCTCGATGGTGACGAACATTGCGTGCCCCATGTGGAGCTCGCCGGTCACGTTGGGCGGAGGCATGGAGACAACGAATGGCGGACGGTCGAATGTTTCGGGCGGCGTAAAGAAACCGCTGCGCTCCCACCATTCGTAGAGGCGCTGCTCGACACGCTGCGATTCATAAGCTTTCGCCATTTCAGCAGGTCGCTGAGTATCGGGCGTACTCATAGCAGTTCGTATATCAAAGCATATGTCGCAAAAAAGCGCGCAGAGCGATCCGCCGTCATCGCGGGGCGCTGCTGCGACAGTCAATACGTATTATAGCGGATTCTGAGATCAGTACAAGGCAAGAGCATTACGCGAACGCGCCCGGATGTGTGTAAGGGCGGGTCTGTGGCCCGCCCTTACGCACGCGCCTGTTCCTACACCGCAACGCGGTCGAGTTGGCGCTGCTGGCGCGCATGGCGCAGGCCTGGGGGCGGCAGGCGTGGCACATCGGGAACCGCAGCGACGCCGGGAGCGCCGGGTCCAGGCTGCGCTGGCGGCGTCGCTGCGCTTCGTGATGCGCTGGAAGCAGCGGAACCATCTGCGGGACGCCCGGGGGACCGAGCCACGCGCGCGCGTGATCGGGCGCAGCGGCCGCGCGGTCGCCTATCGCGCCCCGCACAACCCGCGCACCACGGCGGTCCTCAAGGTCGGAGCAGCGGCGACGCGCGTGACGCGGTGCGACCGTGCCTGGCCGCTGGGGCGGGGGCGCACCCGTCTGGAGCGCGTCTGCGCCCCGTGGCATCTGCTGACCGCCGAGCCGGTGGCGGCGCCAGCGCAGCTCCGGGCAGTAATTGCCGCCTATGCCCGCCGCTGGCGGAGCGCATTGGTCTGGCGCTTCAGCACACGCGCACTGGCGTTTGCGAGTTCGCGGGTCTGGACGTGGGAGGTGCGCCAGAAACTGTTAGCGCTGGCGCCCCTGGCCAATGCGTTGTTGGTGCATCTGCTGCACTCGTCCTGTGACACGCTGCGCGCCCTGGCGCTACGGATTGAAGTCACCGCACCGGAAGACGGTATCAGGGAGTGGGGGCGCCGCGCTATCGGGTGCGCGCAGCGATCAACTGGCTCTGGCTCTCGGCGCCGCTGCCAGGCGACCATGGACCTTTGTTATTCGGGATGACTCATGCGGCAGGTCATCGTTAGCGCCCTTGCTCTTCCTCCTCCGCATCCCTGCGCTCGAGCAAATGCACCAGCGCCTCGAACAGGTCGCTCTCGGTGATGATGCCGACGACCATGTTGTTCTCGTCCACCACCGGCAAACCGCCGATCTTGTTTTCGATCATGAGCATCGCCGCTTCGCGCAGGCTGGTTTCCGGCGTGACCGTAATCGGGTCCTCCGACATCACCTCATAGACCTTGATCCGCCGCAGCGCATCGGCGATGTCAAACGGATCCATCCCTGCAACCCGCAGCAGATCGGCGCCGCGAATGTCGCCCTGCGTAATGATGCCGCGCAGTTCTCCCGTATCGATGACCACCGGCAGGCGGCGGATATTATGCTCACGCATCAACGCCAGCGCCTCGCTGACCGGCGCCGCCAGGTTGACTGTGACTGCCGGAGCGCGCATCCAGAAGCGGATCTCCTCCTCGGCAGGCACTGAGGCGCGTCGCCTGGAAGATGCAGATGTCTTCGCCATCGAAGTCCTCCTTTCTGGAGCGGTGCTACACAGCACACCCGCCCGACCAGGCAGTGCAGGCAGCACAGCAACCTGAATCCACGACTCGGTTTCTTAACAATTGTAGCCCGTCTAATCTCGTGTGTGGCGTAACAGGCGATCACCCGTAGTGGCGGATTCGCTACCTGGATGGACGCTTTGTTCACACAACCAGCGTGCGACGTGTAAACGCATACTCTCCGTATGTAATGGTTTCTTTTCTTTCTGACGCAGTGTGACATGCTACAGTACATTCAGGCGCTTCAGACTCGCCGCGCGCTGGAGGCAGATATGAAAGATCAACGAGTGGCTGACTGGATGAGCACTCCCGCGATCGTCATCGCTCCGACAACGACGCTCGCCGAGGCGCAACGTCTGATGGAACAGCGGCATATTCGCCGGTTGCCGGTGGTGGACAACGGCAAACTGATCGGTATCATCACGCGCGGTGATCTGCGCGCTGCCCAACCAGCCGATACGACGCTCAGCTACTATGAGTGGCGTGCTTTGCTGGATCGGGTGACGGTTGTTGAATGCATGACGCGCCACGTCGTCACTATCTCGCCGGACGCATCGACGCTCGATGCCGCCAGACTCATGTTGAAGTACAAAATTGGCGGGTTGCCGGTTGTTGATGACGAAGGACGGGTGATCGGGATGATCACCGAGAGCGATCTCTTCCGTCTTCAGATTGCCCTGGCAACCGGCGGTGAACTGCGCGACGCCGCTCGCCCAACCCTGATATGTCATCACTGCGGCGCAGTGCTGCGCGGACGGTCGCTCGAGACCATCAGCCGTGATGATCAGTGCTGGCGTTGTCACTACCATCTCCACCGCTGCGACAACTGTCGCTACTTCGATAGCATCGGCTGCATGCTGGATCGACCTGAGCGCCACACTGCGATTCCTGGGCGGGATTGTCCCTGCTTTGTCTATCTGGTGACGCAGGAACAGGGCGAGGAGCGGCAGGGATCAGGCGATAAATCATGAAAATCCCTGTCATAGAACCAGTATATGGAGCGCCGCTGATCGGGTGCGATGATCGTTACGAAGATCGTGCCGCAGCAGGCCGGCGGCTCGCGTCCTTTCTGGGACGCTTCCGCGGTACGCATGCCGTTGTGCTTGCGATTCCGCCGGGCGGCGTGGCTGTCGCAGGCGAACTGGCGCGTTCTCTCCGCCTTCAGGTTGATGTTATCGTCACCCGCGAGTTTCGAGTGCGCGCCCATCCTATGCTTGCCGCTGGCGCTATCAGCGAGTCGGGCGGGCTGTGCCTGAATGGCGCCCTCCTGCGGTTGCCGGGTGTGACTCCGACCGTTCTCTGGGATGCCGTCAGAGCTGAACAGGCGATCCTTCCGGAACTGATTGCGCTCTACCGCCACGGTCGTCCCCTGCCGCTCGACATCCGGCGACCGGTCATCCTGGCCGACGATGGTCTGTGCAGCGGTCTGGCGCAACTGGCGGCGATCCAGGCGCTGCGGCGCTACCATCCGGTGGCATGCCTGCTTGCGACGCCGCGCGCCGATGAGCGCATCCTGCGCCTGGTCAGACCGTGGGCTGACGAGGTGATTGTGCTCCATCTCCACGCTCACAGCCCCACCAATACCGTCGATGGCTGGCAGTTGCCGCTGAGTGACGAAGACGCCGCCATTCTGCTGGATCGCTACCGGCTCCACGTCACGCCGCCATAACTTCTACTATTTTGATCACTTGACCCCAGGGCTGTACAACAACAACGGCAGTGATGATCCACGCAAGACTTTATCGGCGACGCTGCCGAGGAGCAAAAGGGAGAAACCGCCGCGCCCATGGGTTGCCATCGCAATCAGGTCGATACTGTGCGCTCGCGCATAATCGAGAATGCTTGCAGCCGGTTCTCCCACAACCACAACTGTCTCGACCTGCAAACCCAGGTTGCGCAATTCCTCCGCCTGTCGTTCCAGATACGTCTGTGCGCGATCTCTAAGCGGTTGCAGGGCTGGAGACTCGGCGACACGCTCATCGTGCACCGATAGACCGAGCGCTGTGGGGTCGACGACGCGCAGCAGGGTGTACTCCGCGTCCATAATGCGCCCAAGATGGACGCCATGCTCAATGATCGCTTCAGCCAGCGGAGATCCATCAAGCGGAATCAGAATGCGACGCAGGGAGCGCCGGGAGTCTTTCGCATCGAAGGTCACGGATGGTTGATGAGGGCGCACCAGTATCACTGGCACGGGCGCACGCCGCACAATGACATCGGCGACGCTGCCGAGCCAGAGACGCGAGAGCGCCCCCCGACCGTGCGTCGTCAGCACAATCAGGTCGCACTTGACCGATCGTGCATACTCCAGAAGCGTCTCAGCAACAGGTCCGGTGAGGATCGATGTGATCGGCGCACGCACCGATTGCTTCTCGATTTGCTGCGCCACCCGTTCGAGGTAGGCTGTTCGACTCGCTGCTGTGGCGCGTTCTGCCGCATCGGTCAGGCCGCCACGTCCAGAAAGAACGTGGGCAAGATAGAGTTGCGCGCCTGAGCGCCGTGCGATCGCCAGCGCCAGCGGCAACGCATGCTCACTGAACGCCGAGCCATCGAGCGGCACCAGGATGGATCGGCACATGCGCGACTCCTTACCGAGCCATGCCGGATTGCTATCTGGTAGCGGCAGCTAGTGAACAACCAGCACCGGGCAGTGGGCGCGTTGCACAACTGTATTGCTCACACTGCCCAGGAGCAGACCAACAAGCCCGCCATGCCCGCGCGACCCCATGACGATCAGGTCGAAGTTCTCCTCTTCTGCGACGCGCAGGATCGCCTGCGCTGGCGGTCCTTCGAGTAATTGCACATCAACGTCCGCCTGATCGCCGACCTGAGTGCGCGCAGCCTCAATCAGCGACTGACCAATCAGCATCCGCGTCTCCAGCAGACGCTCATATTCAGGCGTGCCGAGAAGATCGGAGACATGCGGGAACGCATGGAGCAGGCACAATTTTGCGTTGTAATGCTTTGCGATATCGACAGCGACGTCGATTGCCCGCGACGACGTTGGCGACCCATCAACAGCGACGAGTATTTTGCGGAACATGTTGATCACCTCTCCTTTGAGTGCGATCAGGGCTGACACGTTCACCCCTACTATACGTGATCTTAACAAGAAAGGGCAGGAAAGATGCCAGTACAGTGCGTAAAGGTATCACAACGTCGTCTCAGTGCGTTGTGAGGACGCCACCTGTGGTAAACATCTTCTTCCAAAGGGGCGCATGCGGTGTGTTATGCTGCGTACAGGACCACCCTCAACGAGGAGGACAATCATGCACACCATTGTTGTACCGCTCGATGGTTCCGAACTGTCAGCCCAGGTGCTGCCATACGTTCGGGTGCTGGCGCCATTGTTGGGCGCAAAGGTGCATTTGCTTCGCGTGATCCAGGAGGCGCACCTGAGGGGGGGCGAGTCGTGGGCCCAGGTGCTGATGTCGGTCTATGGCGTTCCAGAGAGTGAGGCGCTGCGACGCGATCAGGAAGATGAGGCGATGGACGCGCTGCGCCAGCGGGTGCAGGCGTACCTTGACGCTCAGGCGCATGTGCTCGAAGATGCAGGGATTGATGTCACCAGCGAAGTGCGCTGGGGTTCACCGGCAGAGGTGATCGTTGAAGTCGCCGCCAGATATTCCCCCGGTGCGCTGATTGCGATGGCGACCCACGGCTACAGCGGGCTGCGCCGCTGGGCGCTTGGCAGCGTCGCTGATAAGGTCATTCACGCGACAGCAGCGCCGGTGCTGCTGGTGCGCGGGCAGGCGCAACCGGTCGTGCGACCGCCGCGCCGTATCCTGACGCCGCTCGACGGCTCCGGGCTGGCGCGGCAGGCGCTGCCGCTCGCAAGCGAAATTGCCCGCGCCGCACACGCCGAACTGATCCTGCTTCGCGCTGTCGTGCCGATGATCGAGGCGTATGTCGGCGCGCCAATGCTGGGGCGCCCCATCGCTGAGAACAATGAGGCTCTGGGCGCGCTGCGTGACTACGCGCTGGAAGACCTGAAAGTGGAAGCAGCGTCGCTGCGCGCTGAGGTTCCGCGCGTCCTTACCCATGTCGTGATCGGGTATCCGGCGGAGGTCATTGTGGACGAAGCGCGCGAGATGGAGGTTGATCTGATTGTGATGGCGACGCACGGGTACGGCGGGTTGCGCCGCTGGGCGCTCGGCAGCGTGGCGGATAAGGTGCTGCACGCTACCACGACGCCGCTCATCCTGGTGCGCGTCAGTGAGTAGGCGTCAGATGTAGTGCAGTTTTTTAGCGGCTTCGGTCAACTGATCGCGGAATGCTGGATGGGCGATGTTGATCAGCGCACGGGCGCGTTGCGCCAGGGTGCGGCCATACAGGTCCGCCACGCCATACTCGGTCACCACAAAATGAACATCATAGCGACTGGTGACCACGCCGGCGCCAACATCGAGCGTCGGCACGATCCGCGAAATCGTACCGTCACGTGCGGTCGATGAAATGGCAATAATCGGAATGCCGCCCTCCGAGCGCGACGCGCCGCGGATAAAGTCGACCTGCCCGCCGACGCCGCTATATAGCCGCGTGCCGATGCTGTCGGCGCAGACCTGACCCGTCAGGTCCACCTGCAACGCTGAATTGACGGCGACCATGTTTTTGTGCTGCGCAATGACGAACGGGTCATTGACATAATCGGTGGGGTGCATTTCCACCATAGCATTGTTGTGCACCCAATCGAAACAGCGTTGACTGCCGAGAATAAAGCCAGCAACGACCTTGCCCTGATGGATGGTCTTCATCTCGCCGTCAATCACTCCGGCTTCTACCAGGTCGATAACGCCATCCGAGAACAACTCGGTGTGGATGCCCAGGTGCCGTTTGCCGTGCAGATTCGAGAGCACGGCGTCCGGGATCGCGCCGATCCCGAGTTGCAGGGTGGCGCCGTCGGGGATCAGTTCGGCAATGTGGCGACCAATCGCCTGTGCGACGCTGTTCGTCTCACCCTGCGGCAATTCCAGCAATGGACGATCGCTTTCGACCAGCGCCGTCAGACGTGACATGTGGATAAAACTGTCGCCAAGCGTGCGCGGCATGCGGGCATTGACTTCCGCGATGACAATCTTTGCCGTGCGCGCCGCTGGCAGGGTGCATCCCACCTCGACTCCTAGCGAACAGAAGCCGTGACGATCCGGCGGTGAGACCTGAATCATCGCCACATCGATCGGCAGAATGCCCTTCCGAAACAGTTTTGGAATTTCACCCAGGAATATCGGCGTAAAATCGGCGCGCCCTTCGTTGACCGCGCGCCGGGTATTGTGCCCGATAAAGAGCGCATTGTGGCGAAACGACGCCGCCAGTTCCGGCGCTGTCGTCGGGTCCTCACCCGCCGTCAGCATATGAATAATCTCGACGTTGCGCAACTCGGAGGCGCGTGCTACCAGCGCATGCAACAGCGGTGTCGGTACGCCGCATCCGCCGCCAATGTAGACGCGATGGTTCGACTCTATCAGCTCCACCGCTTCCTCAGCGGTCATTTCACGCCTTCCGGCGGTCAGCGAGCGTGGCATAGCACTATCTCCACGTTTGGTTCCATGAACTTGCCGCTTCGTCTTTGTCAGGCGCAACACCCTGCACTCCCCGCCCGTTCGCATGATAGGCGGGCGAGTTACGCTCCGGGGCGCTAACGCTTCTGCGTCTGCAGATCTTGAGAGTGTCTCAGAAACTCACGCAAAGGCGCAAAAACGCAAAGTCATCCCGCTGTGCAAACATACATCCCGCGATCGCTGCGGCTGGCGCTTTCGCGCGAAGGGTTTAAGCTGCCAGAACCCTGGTGCGCCAGGACTCTTCATTCGATTCTCACGGGTGTTCAAGCGCCTGCTCGATATGTGATGCGTATGGCTGCCCGTGGTAGAGCCCGATTCCGCGCGCAATCGTGCGATCCTGCTCAGCCGCCCGTTCGAGACCCTGTGCGGCAATCCGCAGTACGAAGGGCAACAGTGCGTTGTTCAAGGCATGCGCGGCGGTGCGCGCCACGGCGCTCGGAATGTTTGGCACCGCATAGTGCAGGACGCCGGATGCCAGGTACGTCGGGTTACTGTGCGTCGTCGGTCGGCTCGTCTCGATACATCCGCCTTCATCAATCGCCACATCGATGATCACGCTGCGCGGCTTCATCGTCGCAACCATAGCGGCGCTCACCAGCTTGGGCGCTCGACCATGCGGAACCTTCACAGCGCCAATCACCACGTCGGCAAAGGGCAGCACGTGCGCCAGCGCGCTCTCGGTCGCAAGCCGGGTAGTCACATGCCCGCGGCAGATCTGCTCAACGGCGCGCAACCGATCCATATCCTGGTCGAGCACCGTCGTCTGCACCCCCCAGGAGCTGAACCCATACGCTGCATTGCCGCCGACCCGACCAGCCCCCAGAATCACGACTTCCGCCGATGGAACGCCAGGAATCGGCGCCAGCAGGGTGCCACGCCCGCCACTCGGCGTTTCCAGCAGATGCGCTGCCAGTTGTGGCATCAAGCGACCGCCAATCTCGCTCATCGGCAACAGCACCGGCGCAATCCCGTCATCGCGCCGGATCGCCTCGTAACTGAGCGTTGATGCGCCTGCCGCCGCCAGCGCATCGATCACGCGGCGCGGCGTGACCGACAGGTGCAAAAAGCCCGCCACAACCTGACCACGACGCACCATCGGCAATGCATGTTCCGGCACGCCATCGACGGTCAGTAACAGATCGCCGCGCGCATAGATCTCCTCGGGACCATAAGCAATATGCGCTCCTACGGCGCTGTAGGACGCGTCGGTAAATCCTGCGCCCGCCCCTGCGCCGCTTTCGACGAACACTGTGTGCCCGGCGACGACCAGGGAGTGTACTCCGGCTGGCGTCAGCGCGACCCGGTGCTCGTCGGGGGCGTGGGCTCGTGGAATAGCAATATCCATATGCGCCTTCCTCTGCCAGCGTTCCTTCGCCCGAACCTCACCGCCATGCGGTGAGCATACCATGTGGTGGTATACTATCGCAGGGAAAGGTGAGTTACGCAGTGTAACAATTTGCCAACTGGAGATGGTTATGAGCGCACCGCGAATGGTCAAATGCGTCAAACTTGGTCGTGAATTGCCCGGTCTGCCCCGTCCTCCCTATCCTGGCGAGCTGGGGAAGCGCATTTACGAAAATGTGTCGCAACAGGCATGGAATATGTGGATGGATCAGGCGTTGCTGATCATTAACCACTATGGACTGAGCATGATTGACCCCCGCGCAACCGAGTTAATGATGCAGCAGGCGGAACTCTTCTTCTTCGGCGAGGGCGACGTCAAGCCAGAAGGCTGGACGCCGGAAGGGTCGTCTGAGGGATAAGCGCACGGGATGCGCCGGACCGTCACGATCCTGGCGAGCGGAACGCTGGGCGACGTTCGGCCGCTGGCGGCGCTCGGCAGAGGATTGCACGACGCTGGCTACGCGGTTGCGGTTGCGACCCACGAACAGTTTGCGCCTCTGGTCTATTCGCAAGGTCTGGCGTTTCGCCGTATCGAAGGCAATCCCAGCGATCTGCTTCTTCACGATGACGCCGCGCTGACCCTCGATCGCGGCGTGGTGCGCGGCGCCGTCGCCACGATCCGCTACATCCGCCAGGCGCAGGCAGTCTATGCCCGCCTGCTGGACTCGGCGACTGAGGTGTGCCACGACAGCGCCGCACTGATCGTGTCACTGGCAGGATGCTGGGGGCAACTCATTGCAACTGCGCTTGGCATCCCATGCATCTGGGCGCCGCTACAGCCGATCACGCCGACGACCCGTTTTCCGTCGCCGTTGCTGCCGGTGACGTTGCGCCTGGGCGCGCGCGCCCGCCGTCTGAGTTACATGGCAGTCGAACTGGCCACGTGGCTGCCATGGCGAACCGTGTTGCAACACTGGCGGGCGCGCGCGCCCAGTCCGCGCCAGGCGCCGCTGAACCCCTTCGCGCTGGCGCGAATGTCGGGCGCCCCCTTCGTCTATGGCTTCAGCCCGCACGTCGTGCCGCCACCCGACGACTGGTCCCCCAACCATATCGTGACCGGCTACTGGTTCCTCGATGACCTGGCTGAACGTCTGGCGCCGGAGATTGAGGCGTTCCTGGCAGCCGGAGATCCGCCGGTCGCCATTGGTTTTGGCAGTATGGGCGGGAGACGACCGCATGATGACATGGTTCTGGCGCTGGAAACGCTTCGCCTGGCGCAGCGACGCGGCATTCTGTTCGGTCTGGCGGATGTCGCACGCCTGGCAGCCGGTCGACGCGACGTTCTTGTTGTGCCGCATGCGCCGCACCGCCTCCTCTTTCCGCGCGTTAGCGCCGCTGTTCATCACGGCGGCGCCGGGACAACCGCCGCCAGCCTGCGTGCTGGCGTTCCGACGATTACGGTTCCGGTCGGCATCGATCAACCCTTCTGGGGCGCGCGCGTCGCCGCGCTCGGCGCAGGACCGCCGCCATTGCTGCGTCGCCGCGCAACGCCGGACCGCCTGGCGCATGCCATTGCCGCAGCGACAGATGAGCATATCAGGGCGCGCGCTGCTGCGATTGGGCGTCTGATCCAGGCTGAGGACGGCGTTGCACGTGCAGTGAAAGCCATTGCGCGTGTGGTGGAATGAGAAAGCGAGAGGCAGAGGCAAGAGGCGAGAGGCGAGAGGCAAGAGGCGAGAGACGAGAGGCGCGAGGCGTGAGGTGAGCAACGCGCGGCGTGTAGCAGCATTCATTCCTGTTCGCTGATTCATTGACGCTCACGCAGTGACGACGCACGTAATACTCCTTTCTCGACGCCGCGCCCGACTGCGCGGGGGTGAGGAAGGAACCCGCAGGTCTCGCGGTCAACGAATAGGGTCAACGAATGGGGAAGCGAATAAACGAATAATCAGCGTCCATTCGCGTATTCGTTGACGCATTCGTTTATTCGTTGACGCATTCGTTTATTCGTTGACCCTATTCGCTTATTCGTTGACCCTATTCGCTTATTCGTTGACCCTATTCGTTTATTCGTTGACGCATTCGCTTATTCGTTGACGCATTCGCTTATTCGTTGACGCATTCGCTTATTCGCTGACCCTATTCGCGTATTCGTTGACGCATTCGTTTATTCGTTGACGCATTCGTTTATTCGTTGACGCATTCGCTTATTCGCTGAGAGGCGGAATGGCCTGTGGCGCTGAAGTCAATCACTCCACACTCGCCAGCCGCGCGCCAGTCAGGTACGGCGCCGCCGTTCCCGCCCGATCAAAACTAACTCCCGGAAAAAGAATAGCAGGCGCGTTGCGTTTCACCCGTTAATACTCTGGTATCATGTCTACGTTCCGAGATCTCTTTCGCTGCACCGGTATTCTCGTTCTATGACCATGAACATTGTCTTTCTCTCGCCGCACTTCCCGCCAAACTGGCGTCTGTTCTGCGTGCACCTGCGGCGTCTGGGAGCGAACGTCCTCGGCGTCGCTGATGAACCATACGATTTATTGCACCCCGATCTGCGCGCGGCGTTGACCGAATATTACCGCGTGTCAGATTTGCACAACTATGACGAGGTGCTGCGCGCCCTGGGCTATTTCACGCATCGCTACGGCAAAATCCAGCGGGTCGACTCCCTGAACGAGTACTGGCTGGAGACCGAAGCGCGGTTGCGCACTGATTTCAACATCGAAGGACCCAAAATCGCCGATCTGCCCGGCATCAAGCGCAAATCGGAGATGAAGCGCCTCTTCACCCGCGCGCAGGTGGACGTGGCGCGCGGGGTTCTGGTCAGTTCCCCCGCGCAGGTTCGCGCCTTCGCCGCCGAGGTCGGCTACCCGGTCGTCGCCAAGCCTGATATCGGCGTTGGCGCCAATCAAACATTCAAAATCACGAATGAAGCGGATCTGGACGCATTCCTGGCGCGCCGACCAGACGGGTACCTGATTGAGGAGTATGTCCACGGCGTGATTCAAACCTTCGACGGACTGACGGATCGGAATGGTGAGCCAGTCTTTTTCACGTCGATGCAGTACAGCGATGGCATCATGGAGATCGTCAACAACGATGATGACATTTACTACCTGACTGAGCGCGACATTCCGCCCGATCTCGAGCAGGCAGGACGACGCATTCTCAAAATATTCGACGTGCGCGAACGCTTCTTTCACTTCGAGTTCTTCCGCACCCCCGAGGGGCGATTGGTGGCGCTCGAAGTCAACATGCGCCCGCCAGGCGGAATAAGCATCGATATGTTCAACTACGCCAGCAATATTGACCTGTACTACGAGTGGGCGAATGTGATGATCAATGACCGCTTCAGCGCCCCGCTGACGCGACCGTACCACGTCTGCTACGCTGGACGCAAACCGTTTCGTCCCTACGCTCTGACCCACGAGGAAGTGCTTATGCGCTTCGGCGACTGCATCATCCATCACCAGCCGATGCATCCGCTGTTCCACCGGGCGATGGGCGCGTATGCGTATTTGATCCGTTCGCCTGATCGTGAGGAAGTGATCGAGATTGCGCAGGAGATTCAGCGGTTACGAGAGTGATTGCTGGGCTCATCAGTGCAACATCAATATTCGCATAACGCAGCGCCCTTGCACAAACCGCCGTCCTCGGCTACACTAACACGCGCATCTGTTCGACTGAATGGTGCTGCCTATGATCCCCCGAACGCTGACTCTGCAAAACTTTATGTGCTACCGCGAAGGGTTGCCGCCGCTCGTGCTCGACGGCATCTCGATCGCGTGTCTGGCAGGCGACAACGGCGCTGGCAAGTCGGCGCTGCTCGACGCGATCACCTGGGCATTGTGGGGCGTGGCGCGTCTGAAGAGCGATGATGACCTGGTGGCGCTCGGCGCCACTGAAATGATGGTCGACCTGGAGTTCACCCTCGATGGGCAGGACTACCGCGTGATCCGTCGCCGCATCCGCGGCAAGCGCGGCGGTCAGAGCCAGCTCGATTTTCAGGTGCGCGACGAGAACGGCTGGCGCTCACTCACCCCCGGCGGCGTTCGTGAAACGCAGCAGTTGATCATCCAGACGCTGCGCATGGATTATGAGATCTTCGCCAACTCGGCGTATCTCCGCCAGGGACGCGCCGATGAGTTCACCCGCAAAGAACCGGCGAAACGCAAACAGGTGCTGGCGGATATTCTCGGGCTGAGCGTGTATGAGGACCTTGAGAGCCGGGCGAAGGAGCGCGCGCGCGCCATCGACGGGCAGATCCGCAGTCTCGAAGGGCGGATCGGCGAACTGCGCCGTCAGGCGGAACGGTGCGACCTGCTCGTGGAAGAAGTGCACGCCGCCGAGCGGCATGTTGCAGATGCGATGGAACGTGTCGAAGCGGCGCGTCAGGCGCTCGAAACGGCAACTGCCAGTGTCCAGGAACTCGAAACGTTGCGCGCCATCCGTGACGACCGCCAGGCGCAGATTCAGCAACGCCGCACCGAACGTGATGGGCAGGCGCAGTGGCTGGAACGGCAGATGGAGACCCGGAAACGCGCCGAAGCCTGGATTGCGCGCCGCGCCGAGATCGATGAAGGCATCCGCGCCCTGCGCGCCGCTGAGTCCGAACGCGATCGCCTTGCCGCGCTGCGCGACGAGTACGACCGGCTCCAGGCGCAACGCACCGCGCTGGTGCAGGCGCTCTCCAACGCCGAACATGCCCTCCGCGCCGACCTGCGCGTTGCTGAAACGCAGGCGCAGGCCCTGCGTGAACATGCCGCTCGTCGTCCCAGACTGGTTGCCGACCTCGAACGCCTGTCCGCCCGGCTATCGGAGCAACACCCGGTTGCGGACATGCTATCGGCTGCACGCGCTCGCCGCATCGAACTGACCGACCGCCTTCGCCGGGTCAACGATCTGTTGCGCCGCCGCACGGTTCTGGAGAGCGACATCAAGCTGAAGCACGACTCGCTGGTCGCCACCCGCGAGGAGCAGAAGCGTATTCTGCGCACCCTGGCAGATCAGTTGAAGCACGAAGCGCGCTGGCGCACTGAACTGACTGCGGCGCTCGCAGAACGCGACCAGCTTGAAACGGCAGCCGCTCGCCTCGACACGCTGCGTGACGAAGAACGCGCCCTTGCCGAGCGGATCGGCGCCATGCGCGCCGAATGCGAGACGGTCCAGCGGCAGGGTGAACAGATCAATGAAAAACTGCGCATGCTCGGTCCTGACCTTCAGGTGTGCCCGCTCTGCAAGAGTGAACTGGGGCGCGAGGGCATCGCGCATATTCAGGCAGAATACGAGCGCGAACGTCAGGCGCTGCGCCAGCGGTACGCCGCCGCCAAACGCGAAGCCGATCACCTTGAAGCGCAGCTCAAGCGTCTGCGTGGCGACATTCGCGCGGCAGAGCAACGTGTCGCTGCGCTTCCCGATCTCCAGGGACGCATTGCGCGACTGGAAAACGACCTCGAAAGGTGCGAGACGCTTCGCCAGCAACAGATCGAGGCGCAGCGCCTGCACGACGATGTGGCGATGCGCCTGATGAAGAACGACTATGAGATGGCGTCGCGGGAAGAAATAAAGCGCATTGACGCCGAGATCACGGCGCTCGGCGCAGTCGAGACGCTCGAACGCGAGATTGCCGCTGTCGAACGGCAGATTGCCGGTCTTGAAGACCGCAGCCGCGAACAGGCGGCGCTCCAGGCGCAGATCGATGCGCTGCGCCGTGAGATCCGGCAGATTGATGACGAAGACCCGGCATTGCACGAGCAGGAACAGATCGTTGCTGAATTGACCCGGCGTCTTGCACACAACGACTTTGCCCACAACGAGCGCGCGGCGCTGGCGGCGCTCGACGATCAGATCGCAGCGCTGGGGTACAGCCGCGAACGGTACGATCAGGCGCAGGCTGAGGTGCAGGCGCTGGCTCACTGGGAAGACGACCTGACGCGCCTGCGGCGCGCCGAAGACTGGCTCGCCGAGCACGAAAATGAAATCGCGCGCGCGGCGGATCGCCTGCAGCAACTGGACGCCCAGATCGCCGCTGATGAAGAAGAGGTGCAACGCCTCAACGAACGCCTGCGCGCCCTGGCGTCCGCCGCGCGCGCGCGCGATGAAGCCAGAGCCAGGCTCGATGACTTCAACCGTGAGCTGCTGGCGCGCCAGCGCGATCTCGGCGAACGCCAGGCGGACCTGCGCCGCGCCCAGGAAGCTGCGCGCAGCCTCGCCGATCTGGAAACGCAACGTCTGGCGCTCCTTGAGCGAAAGAGTCTGTTTGACGAACTGACCCTGGCATTCGGCAAAAAGGGCGTTCAGGCGATGCTGATCGAAACCGCGCTCCCTGAGCTGGAGCGCGAAGCCAACCGCCTGCTCAGCCGGATGACCGATAATCAGATGCATCTGACGTTTGAGACGCAGCGCGACACCAAGAAGGGCGATGTTGCCGAAACGCTGGAGATCAAAATTGCCGATGCTCTCGGTACGCGCGTCTACGACGCCTACAGCGGCGGCGAAGCGTTCCGCCTCGATTTCGCTATTCGGGTCGCCCTCTCGAAGCTGCTGGCGCGCCGCGCTGGCGCCCGCCTCGAGACCCTGATCATCGACGAAGGGTTCGGTTCGCAGGACGCGCGTGGACGCGAGCGCCTGGTCGAGGCGATCATCTCGGTGCAGCACGACTTCCGCCGCGTGCTGGTCATTACGCACATTCAGGAATTGAAAGATATGTTTCCGGTGCAGATCGAAATTGTCAAAACACCAAACGGCAGTGTCTGGAATATTGTGTAGCGTCCCTCCACGGAACACTGTCGGAGCGCGACGGACGCTGGCTGAGCCTGTCGAAGCCAACGCCAACCGCTCTGCGGGCTGAAATCGTTCAGGTTTAGGTTGATCACCCCATGAGATGTCGATTCCATGTCTACTCTTCCACTATTCGTTGCATGTGTCAAGGGTGATCGATGAGTCGCGCCGACCTTGCCGATCTTTTGCCGGATTTCGTTGTTGTGCCGTCGCGGCCATTCCTCATGGGCACGCCAGAGCACGAACTCAGTGCGCTGGCGAAAGCCTTCGGCGGCACGCGCGAATCGTACCGCGAGGAGTCGCCGCAGCACGTACTGACCCTGCCGCCTTTCGCTATTGCGTGCACGCCGGTCACTAATGCCCTGTACGCGGCGTATGTCGCCGACGCAGGCGCCTGCCCGCCGCTTATCTGGCGTGGCTCGACGCCTCCCGACAACCTGCGCGACTGTCCGGTAACCGACGTGAGTTGGGAGGATGCGCAGCAGTTTTGCCTGTGGCTCAGCGAAATGACCGCAGTGCAGTATCGATTGCCAACCGAGGCGGAATGGGAATACGCTGCGCGCGGCAGCGATGGACGACGCTTCCCGTGGGGCGACGACTGGGACCCGGCGCGCGCCAATACCCGCGACAGCGGAAGCGGCGGGATCACGCCAGTCGGAATGCATCCCGCTGGCGCCAGCCCGTTCGGTTGTCTCGATATGGCTGGCAATGTCTGGGAATGGACTGCATCACTTGATGCACCCTATCCTTATCGACCTGACGATGGACGCGAAGACCCTGGCGCTCCCGGCAGACGCATCCTGCGCGGCGGTTCCTTCGCCAACCCGCACGGCTTTGCACGTTGCGCCTGTCGCTTCCGCCTGGCGCCAACAGTGCGGAATGAGTTTCTTGGTTTTCGCCTCGCACGTAGTGTGAACTGATCAGAAACCTTGACCATCCCTCATAAGCGTGTTACAGTAAATCGATATCTATGACAGTGCGTCATACACAATGGCAATCGTTACGTTGCACCCCGGCAAAGAACGACCTGTGGTTCAACATCACCCCTGGGTCTTTTCTGGAGCGATTGCACGCATTCAGGGTCCGTTCCCTGAGCGCGGCGATGTAGTCGATGTGCAGTCCGCCAGCGGCGAGTGGCTGGCGCGCGGTTGCTGGAGCGACGGGTCGCAGATCCGTGTCCGCCTGTTCACGTGGAACCCGCACGAGCCGGTTGATGACGCACTGATCCGGCGCCGCATCGAGCGCGCTATCGACGGTCGTCGCCGACTCGGCATGCTGACCGAAGACGGCGCGTGCCGCCTGGTCTACGCCGAGTCCGATGGCATCCCCGGTCTGATCGTCGACTATTATGCCGGGTTTCTGGCGGTGCAACTGCTGACCCAGGCGATGGCGCTGCGTAGTGTGGCGATCACCCGCATGCTGACGGAGATGCTTGCGCCGCGCGGCATCTACGAACGCAGCGACGCCGATGTGCGTGATAAGGAAGGTCTTCCGCCCGCATCAGGCATCCTCTGGGGCGAAACGCCGCCGGCACGGGTGCGGGTGCGATTGCCCGGCGATCTCTGGCATGTGGTCGATCTCTGCACCGGGCAAAAAACCGGCGCCTATCTCGACCAGGCGTTCAACCGGTTGCGCGTCGCGGCACACTGCGCAGGGGCGGACATTTTAGACTGCTTTTGCTATACCGGCGGCTTCACGATCGCGGCAATACGTGCCGGCGCCTGCAGCGCCATTGCTGTCGATGCCAGCGAGGCCGCGCTGAACTTGCTGCGCGATGGTCTGGCGCTCAACAATGTCAACGTCCCGGTTGAGACGGTTGCTGCGGATGTGTTCCAACTGCTGCGGCGCTACCGCGATGAGCAGCGTCGTTTCGACGTCATCGTGCTCGACCCGCCCAAATTCGCTCATACCCAGGCGCAGGTCGAGCGGGCGACGCGCGGCTACAAAGATATCAATCTGCTGGCGATGCAGTTGTTGCGCCCCGGCGGTATCCTGGCGACGTTCTCCTGCTCTGGTCTGGTATCGAGCGATCTGTTTCAGAAGGTTGTCTTCGGCGCGGCGCTCGATGCACGCCGCGATGTGCAGATCATCGAGCGCCTGGCGCAAAGCCCCGATCATCCGGTGCTGCTGACATTTCCCGAAGGAGAATATCTGAAAGGTCTGATCTGTCGTGTCTGGTAGATCGCCATGAGTTACAATATTATTGAGGACGGTCATATTTCGAGCCCGGCAGGATTCCGCGCCACTGGCGTCTCCTGCGGGCTGAAGGAGATCCGGGCGCGCGATCTGGCGATTGTCTATTCGCGGTTGCCCTGTCGCGTCGGAGCGCTTTTCACAACAAATCTGATCGTCGCTGCGCCGATCTTTTTCAACCAGGCGATCCTGGCGCGTAACCGCGACGCTATTCGCGCCGTCGTCATCAATGCCGGGCATGCTAATGCCGGTACGGGCCAGCCGGGGCTTGCGACGGTCGTGGAGTGCGCCAAGATCGCCGCCGATGAACTTGAGATACCGCGCGACAGCGTGCTGATGCTTTCGACCGGGCAAATCGGCGTTGCGCCGCCGCTCGACCGGATGCGGGAAGGGATCCGGCGCGCCGCTTCTGAACTCGACAGCAATGGCGGGCGTCGTGCCGCGCTTGCTATTCTGACGAGTGATACGCGCCCGAAAGAACGCGCATTCCGCGTGTCGCTGCGCGAGGGACGAACGGTCACACTGGCGGGCATGGCGAAAGGGTCGCGGATGGTCAGCCCGCATCTGGCGACGCTGCTCTGCGTAATTACCACTGACGCGCCGATTGAGTCGCGGTTGTTGATGCGCGCGCTCGATCAGAGCGTGAGCCGTTCGTTCGGGAGATTGCACATTGACGGCGATATGAGCCCGAACGATGCCGTGCTGGTGCTGGCAAACGGCGCCGCTGGCGGACCGCCGATCGTTGATGGATCGCGCGAACTTGGCGTCTGGCAGCAGGCGCTCGATGCGCTGTGCCACGACCTGGCGCAGCAGGTGTTGCGCGATGCGGCGTCGGGCGGAAAGCATATTCTGATCACCGTGCGCGGCGCATCCACCGATGCCGCCGCCTCCCAGGTGGCGCGCGCCGTGGCGCGGTCAACAGCGGTGCGTCATATGTGTGCGCGCAACCTGCCCGATTGGGGCGGGATGCTTGTCGCGGTCGGCGCCAGCGGGGTAGATCTGCGCCCCGATTTGCTCGAGTTGCGGATCGGCGCTGTGACAGTAATGGATGATGGATTGCCGACACGTTTCGATCAGTCCGCACTGGTTCAGGCGCTGTCTGGACCGGAGGTTGAGTTGGTGATTGACCTGCACACAGGCGCCGGTACGGCTACTGTATGGACGTGTACGACCGGCGTGGAGCCATAACTCATGAAACTACCGTTGTTCCCGTTACATACGGTGCTGTTCCCGGGCGCGCCGATCTCGCTCCATATCTTTGAGGAACGGTATCGCCTGATGATTGGCCAGTGCCTGGCGCAGCATCAGCCATTCGGCGTCGTTCTGCTGCGATCCGGCAGCGAGGTCAGCCCCGATGACCCGTTCATTCGCAGTCTGCGCCGCCAGATGGACATTGATGATGATGACATCGTGCGCGAAGCGGTCGTTCCATACGAGATTGGCACGATTGCGCGCATTACTGAGAGTCAGCGTTTCGATGACGGGCGCTACCTGCTGATCGCCGTAGGACAACGCCGCTTCCGCGTACAGTATATTATGCAGCACCAACCGTACATCGTCGCCTCGGTCACGCAACTGGCGGAGGATACGTCAACGCTCTCGAGCGTTGTGGTCACCGAGCTGCGCCAGACGTATGAACGCTACTGGAAGACGATGACGCGCGTGACCGGGAGAAAGTATGATTATGAGGAGTTGCCAGTCGATGCGGTCGAACTCTCTTACTGGCTGGCGCACCGCTTATATGTGGACAACCAGCGTAAGCAGCGCTGGCTTGAGAGTGACGTCGCCACCCGCCTGCGCGAAATGACCGGCATGCTCAAGATGGAGATCGCCATGCTCCCGCGCACAGGTCATCGTCGCAGCGGCGATGCCTGGCCCTGGTCGTGGAACTAACCTGATAGCATCCGAGCAATGATAGTTGCAGCCTGCATGGTCACCCTGCGCTTGCCTGGCATTCGCTCATTGAAGGAAAAGCGGAGTATTGTGAAATCGTTGCTGGGCAGAATGCGCAACCGTTTCAACGTCTCGGTCACCGAAGTCGATGCGCACGACAACCACGGACGCGCAGTGATCGGCATCGCGTGCGTCTCCGGGTCGGGCGATTATGTTGAAGGGCAGATTCAGGCGGTGTTGCGCTGGATCGAAGAAGAACGGCCCGATCTCGAAATTCTGGCTGCCGACATTGAACTGTTGTGAGTGCAGGCATGGATGAGGTGCTCCCCTACCCATTCCTGGCGATTGTCGGTCAGGCGGAATTGAAAACGGCGCTCGTGCTGGCGTTGATCAATCCACAGGTCGGCGGCGTGCTCCTGATCGGTCCCTACGGCGTCGGAAAAACGACTGCTGTGCGTGGTCTGCTCGATGTCATGCCGCTGGTTGAGGTTGAAGAAGCCGACGAGACAGGCGCTCCGGTCAAACGCCGGCGTCCGATGCGCATCATCGAACTGCCGCTCAATGCCCGCATGGAAGATGTGGTTGGCGGCATCAATGAGCGCGTGGCGCTCGAACAACAGCGGGTGTTGCTCGAAGAAGGCGTCCTGGCGCGCGCGCATCGCAATGTGCTCTATATCGACGAGGTCAACCTGCTCGATGCGCGGGTCGTTGATGCCATTCTCGACGCTGCTGCACAGGGGCGTACTTTTGTGCGTCGCGGACCGATGACACGCCTCTATCCGTCGCAATTCGTGCTGATTGGTTCGATGAATCCGCAAGAAGGCGCACTGCGCCCGCAGATTCTGGATCGTTTCGGATTGCGGGTGTGGGTGGCGCCGCTGATGGAGCGTGAGCAGCGACTGGAAATCTACCGCCGTGCGCGTCGCTTCCGCGAGAACCCCGAGGTGTTCCGCGCCGAGTATGCCGAAGAAACCGGCAAGCTCAAGCAGGAGATCGCCGCTGCGCGCGAGATCTTGCCCCAGGTGACGATCGATCCCGCCGCCGAGCAGTTTGCCATCGACTGCATTCAGCGCCTCGCCATCCCGTCGCACCGCGCCGAGATTGCGCTGTTTGAAGCGGCGCGCGCCCGCGCTGCCGCCGATTTTCGCCTGACTGCCACGATCGACGACATCCGGCGCGTCGCAATTCTGGCGCTCCGGCAGCGACGCAGCGTGCAGATCGATGAGTATGCCGCTGCCGTCGCCCTCGAAGACGCCGCCATCGAACGGGTCATTAACAGTGACGGCGTCGCTCTGCCGCGACGCCGTTCCACACGGAAACGAGCCTCTTCCGAGCATGCTGCAAGCGTCACCCGGCCCACGCCAGCGGACGCTGCACATCTGGATCGTTCATCAGATACGTGATCATCTGCTGATCGGAGGCGTCCCGCAACCGCCAGATCAGTCGCTGCGCCACCTGATGATCGAAAGCGATCTGTGCATTGCGTAAAGCATTGTCTGGATCAAAGAGGCCACGCCCCTCCGCATCGAAGCTATTGGCAACGTAGAGCATCACCTCCTGGCGCAGGCGATGCGTCAGCGTCATACCCGCGCGCCGCAGCGCAGACGCCAGCGGTTCCGAACATTCCATCCGACTCCATTGTGTCGCACCGATGATCTGGATCAGATGCTCGCGGGCTGCGGCTGCATCACGCTGGCTGACGCGCAGCCACAAACGTTGTATGCCGACCGGCGCTGGCGCCAGCGGACGCCAGACGACGCGCTCAACCCGTCCGGCGCGGAAGGCGATGACGCCAGCGCGACGCAGGACATCTGTATGTAACACTCCCAAGCCTTCAGCGGTATTGACCGTTGCTGTGATCGATACGTTCGACGGCACGATCGGGCGCTCATCGTCGGGGATGCCGGGGATGCTCAGGCGTGTGCGACCTGCTTCATCAACGCTCAGCAGCGTTGTGAAGTAGTAGTTCACCTCTGCCGGGTGCATGCCATCAAAGCAGACGATGAACGCCTTGCCAGCGCTGCCCGGATCAGCCGCTTCCTGCAATAGTTCGAGAAAGCGTAGAGAAGTGAAATGATCAAACAGCGAGCGAAACGAGCGCTGGTCGCCCGTTGCCTTGAGCCAGGAGGAGTCGCCGTTGATCAGGGCGTATTGCGGACTGCCGTGGCCAAGGAGCGTTTCGGCGAACAGGGTGACCAGCTCGGTCTTGCCAGCCCCTTCAACACCCGTCAGCACAACAAACGGGTTGGTTTTCAACGATACATAGTAGGCAACGATCAGCGTGCGAGAGAATGGCAAACCTGCGGTGCGCGCCAGCGCCGCCATGCGCTGGATCAACTCTTGTTCTTCAAATGCGGCATCCCAGTTGTCACGACTGCTCAGACGCAACAACGGCGGGCGCAGACCGTACCGGGGCGCCTTCCGCTGGCCCTCTCTGGCCGCTCCCACGGCGCCGGCGCCGATGGGTCTCGGGAAGTGCAGCATACAGCACCTTCAGCTCTCTTTACTTAATGAAAGAGCAGGACGTCCATACCGGATTTCAGAGGAGTCGCCGACATTGAGCTCACGAAAATCGCCCAGAACAACAGCGTGGTCGCCGATCAGACTCGATTGCAGCGTGGCGGAGACGATCTGCGCATCGCGATTAATGATGGAGTCGCGAATGATCGAGTCCTTAACGACGGCGCCTGCCGCTATCGATACATACGGACCAATGATCGAATTGATCACCTGCGCCGTGTCATCGATATAGACCGGCGGAATAACGATTGAACCGTTCAATCTCCTGGGATCGACATGATCCCGCCCGTGATCGAGCAAATAACGATTCGTTCGCAACACTGTCTCAGGTTTCCCGCAGTCTTCCCAGACATCGACTGTCGGCGCTGTGAAACGCGCGCCATTCTCAACCATCAATTGCAGGGCGTCGGTCAGAAAGTACTCGCCTTTCGTCTGAATATTGCGCAGCATCAGCACTTCAATGGCGCGCATCAACCACTGAATGTCGCGGATGTAGTACAGACCGATCATCGCCAGTTTCGACTCATCGGTCGTTGGTTTTTCCACGAGCCGGGTGATGAATCCGTCTTTGGTAAATGCCACGCCGAACCGGCGCGGGTCGTCCACTTCTTTGCAAAAGATGGCGCCATCGATATCCTGTTCCGTCAGATGGCTCAGATCCGCTTCGAAGATCGTATCCACGAACAGGATGAGGGTGGGACCGTTGACTGCTTCACGCGCCAGGTAGACGGCGTGCGCCTGACCTTTCAGCTCGGTTTGTTCGATGAATCGCGCCGGGATTTTGTAGTTTGATGTGACATACTCAGCGATCTGATTCCCCAGATAGCCGGTGATAAAGATCATCTCATCGATCTGAAATCGGGTCAATGTATCGAGGATATGACCCAGAACCGGCTTGCCAGCGACCGATACCAGCGGCTTGGGTTTACTGTACGTATGCGGACGCAGGCGCGTCCCAAGCCCGGCAGTGGGAATAATGACTTTCATAAATGTCCTGTTCCTGACACATTCACCTCAGCCTTGGCCGCTGTGCGGGGCGCAACCGCATCTCCCGCCGCAACACGCGCTTCCGGGGTCGGCGGATATGTCATCAGTTCTGAGCGCAATCACGGAGATCTTGCGCCGTACATGACTGCTGCCGCATGCCGGACAGTCAATCATTTCGTCGGCGCGATGGAATGGTCGCAAGACATCGAATTCTCGCGCGCAATCGCTGCATTGATACTCGTAGAGCGGCATAGGACCCGTTGCGCTTAAACGGAAACCTTACACGCTGCATTATAGCACGATTGTAGAACCTTCGTGAAGATGGCGATCAGGCGCCCTGAATCCTGGCGGTCTGGCGTTCAGGGCAG
>JANWXL010000522.1 GCA_025055265.1 Roseiflexus sp. | reverse complement strand
TACAGGCCACCTTCCCACCTGTAACCCGTAACCTTCCACCCCTCTCGCCTCATGCCGCTTGCCTCTTGCCTCCCCTCGTTCACCGCCGCTCGTAATTCGGCGCTTCCTTGGTGATGGTCACGTCGTGGGGATGGCTCTCGATCAGGCCCGCCATCGAAATGCGGATGAAGCGCGCCTCACGCCGCATGGTCTCGATATCTTTTGCGCCGACGTATCCCATGCCGGATCGCAGACCGCCTACCAACTGGAAGATCGTGTCGCTCAGCGGCCCTTTGTACGGTACGCGCCCTTCGATCCCCTCCGCCACGAGCTTATGCCCTGCGCCGCCCTGGAAGTAGCGATCGCTGCTCCCCTGTTGCATTGCACCGATCGAGCCCATACCGCGATAACTCTTGTAACTGCGTCCTTCGTACAGGATTGTTTCGCCCGGACTCTCCTCAGTGCCAGCGAGAAGCGAGCCGATCATCACCGTATGCGCTCCGGCAGCGATGGCTTTGGCGATGTCGCCGCTGTAGCGAATGCCGCCGTCGGCGATGATCGGGACGCCAAAGCGCGACGCTACCCGCGCGCATTCGGTGATCGCCGTAATCTGCGGCATCCCTGCGCCGGTCACCACCCGCGTCGTGCAGATGCTCCCCGGTCCCTGCCCGACCTTCACTGCATCGACGCCGCGTTCGCACAGCGCCGCCGTCGCAGCGCCGGTCGACACATTCCCGGCGACCAGTTGCACGTCCGGGTAGCGCTCGCGGATGCGCAGCACGGCGTCAAGCACCCCTTTTGAGTGCCCATGCGCCGTATCAATCGCCAGAACATCCACCCCGACCCGCACCAGCGCATCGGCGCGTTCCAGGTAGTCGCCGGAGGCGCCGATTGCTGCGCCGACCCGCAGCCGTCCCTGCGCGTCCTTGCAGGCGTTCGGGTATTCGATCTGCTTCATAATATCCTTGACGGTGATCATCCCCGACAACTTGCCGCGCCGGTCGACCACCAGCAATTTCTCGATCCGGTGCTCGTGCAGAATCTGCTTTGCCTGCTCGAGCGTGGTGCCTTCGGGCACGGTAATGAGATTACGGGTCGTCATCAATTCACGGATTGGACGACTGCGATCCGTCTCAAACCGTAGGTCGCGGTTGGTCACGATGCCGACAAGATCACCGTCCGGCGTCGTGATTGGAATGCCGGAAATGCGGTACTCCGCCATCAGATCGAGCGCATCGCCGACGGTTTTGTCCGGTCCCATGGTAATCGGGTCGGTGATCATGCCACTCTCGGAGCGTTTCACCTTCCGCACCATTTCCGCCTGCGCTTCGATGGACATGTTCCTGTGGATGAACCCGACGCCCCCCTCGCGCGCCAGCGCAATCGCCAGACGATGCTCAGTTACTGTATCCATGGCGGCGCTGGTAATCGGAATATTGATCCTGATGGAACGGGTCAGTTGCGTAGTGACATCAACCTCGCTCGGCAGAACCTGCGATTCTGCGGGGATCAGGAGGACGTCGTCGAATGTCAATCCCTCGCGAGCGTATTTATCGTCCCAGTCAATTGTCACGTCAACCTCCTTCTCCGTATGAATGCGGGGAATAAAAGACCCTCTGCGCGCTGCTGCGCAGAGGGCAGGGTGGCATCCGCCCAATCATCGATTGGCAGATGACAGCGAATCAGCAGACGTATTCCAACAGTCGTTTTCGTCGATACCATAGCGTCATAGTATACTCAGTGCAACCAGGATCGTCAATGTCGGAGTCAGTCTGATTGCGCTGGCACGTTGATTCGGTACAATTGCCCGGTGAGATTATGCGCGAATGGGACAGGCGCCCCAATTGCCGTCAGTTTGCTCCATTGCCGCGCATTGGCAGCAATCGCATCACGCCGCCCGCTCACATAATAGACCGTATCGAACCCCGCAGCGTCCAACCGCTCGATAAGATAATCAAGATCAGCGCCATCATCAATCAGAAAAACCACGCGTCTGTCATAGAAGATCGGCGCCAGCAGCGGCGGGCCGTACCAGGTGTCGGTGATAATCGCTGAGGCTCCACTGTGCGCAACTGTCGTGAGCAATGTATGGTTTGCCATATTGAAGTCGCGCAACTGGCGCAAACCTGCATATTGTGACAGCAAGGCAACGAAGAGTAAAATGGCGGTAACACCTGCAACCGCTGCGCCAGCCGCGGGTTGGCGC
>JANWXL010000504.1 GCA_025055265.1 Roseiflexus sp. | reverse complement strand
AGAGAGATCGTCTATCTGTAGCGGAGTAAGGAGGTCACGATGACCCTCTCAACGCGCCCCGAACCGTATATCATCCCCTCCTATAGCCTGGTCGGCGATCTACTCTCGTACCTGAACTGCGGACGGCAGTACCGCTACCATCAGCGTGGGGCGCTGCCGCCTTCCAAACCGGTGCAACTCTGGTTCGGTCAGTTCATTCACGGGGTCATGGAGGAAGCGTACCGGCGCTGGAATGAGCAGCGCACCACGCGGCTGAACGGCGGCAGCGCCGGACCGTTGCTCACGTTTCCCTGGGATGATGCAACGCTGGAAAGCCTGGAGCAAGAAATAATTGGCCGCCTGGCAGCTCAGGGTCTGGTCTACAGCAACAAGAGCATGCTTGAACTATCACGCAAACGTGCGCGTATCATGATCAATGAAATCGGGCGCGATCTCTTTCCGCTGATTGATGCAGCTGAGGTGCGGCTGCAGGGGATCAGACCGATGCCGCAACTCAAAGGCGCGCCTGCGCGTTCAAACTATTACGAAGTCACCGGCGTGGTCGATGTGCTCTCAACGCTTCATCTGGCAAAGGCCGATCCGGGGAATCGCATCTTGCAGGCGTTGATGCGCAACCCAACAGTGCAGCAGACCCTTGCTCGTCATCAAGCGAACAACG
Organism: Roseiflexus sp.; assembly: GCA_025055265.1. Lineage (GTDB taxonomy): Bacteria > Chloroflexota > Chloroflexia > Chloroflexales > Roseiflexaceae > Roseiflexus. The sequence continues at coordinate 2,108 of JANWXL010000504.1, read as the reverse complement.
GGAGCGAGTTCGAGATAATTCTCGATTACAAGGGCATGCGGCGGCCACCGCTGCCTGAAGATGCGCTCGGACGCTTCGAGTGGCAGATCCAGACCTACACCTGGCTCCGTGCGCAGCAGACGAATGCGCGTCCTGTCCTGGCAGGCGTCCTGATCTTTGTCAACGAACTCGAACCCAGTCGCACCGATATGGAAGCGCTCTATGACGAGGTATACGAACTGCCAGGCGGTCCTGTCACCGATGTTCCGCCTGCAGGCAAAGATGACATCGCATTGAGAAGGTGGCGAAAGAACAAGCAATCATTTCCGCAGCTCACCTTCGATTACCGCCTGCAACGCGCGTTGCATATCGTGCCAATTACAGACAGCACGATGCACGCCAGTTTGAGCAGGTTTGATGCCGTCGTGGCAGAGATCGAAGCCTCGGTGAACAAAGAAAAATTCGGGAAAGGCATTTCCGCCAGCTGGAAAGCGACGCCCAAACGGAACAATTGTACCGTGTGCGACTTCAGGCACTTCTGCGATAAATCCGACGTTCAGGGTCTACCTCTGGCGCCGTAGGGTGATGCGCATATGCCTGTGCTTCGACAGCGCAAAGATGGCGATTTCTACGTCCGTGCGTGGGTGCCGGGCACATCGTCGGTTGCTACCTGGCAATTGACACGGCGCGGACTGGAGATATTGCGACAGCGCAGGTACTCTGCGGATGGAGATAAATTTGCGCGAGATCTGCTGCAGCAACTCATCAGCCAGAGACACGCCTTCACGCATGGCTCTGGTCTGACGCCAGCACTGGTTCAACCAGAGGCGTTCATCACGCGCGACACGGCGGCATCGAACCGGCAGTTGCACACCTCCATGCTGGTGTTCAACCGGCACGAGACCGGCTGGCGGCTGGCTCTTCGTATTGACGAAATTCCCCGCCGATGGTGCGATACGGTCGACAATCTGGTTGCTGCTCTTTCAGGCTGGTGCATTGTGGTGGACGGCGCGCACTCCATCCCGGCGATGCGCCTCTACCCCGGACGGGGCGGCGCAATCGTGGATGTGCCGCCGAAAACCGGCTTCTACACGCTCACCCCGCAGGGCGACTGGCCCAAACAGTGGGATGTGCGCCATTGGCTGGTTGGCACGACTGGTCTGGCGCCTGTTACCGTGTTCGATGCGGATACCGGTGAGCGACGGCAACCCCGTGAGCCTCTGGCGCCTGGCGAGCGCTACATCCTGGTGGTTGAAAGCGATCGCCTGGCGCCGCCGCCGGATGACCTTCAACCGGTTGACCTGGGGATTGTTGATCGATGGCGTGCGTGGGATATTCAGGTTCCTGAAACACCTTCCAGTCGCATCGAACGCTGGTGCGAGCACGCCGGGTTGCGACTGGCTAAGCGACGCTTCCGGCTGACGCTGGTCACGCCGCCCTATGCCTGCACAGACGATGGGCGTCCGATAGTGATCCGCGACGAAGAGATTATCTGCGCGCTCACGCCAATTGGAGAACCTTCTCCGACAGAACCGACGTTCTACGTTCTGCACTGCGCTGTCGCCATCGGCGTCTACCCCGCACTGCTGAACGCGGCGCCGCCGGCATTCAGTCATCCGCTGCAAAAGCGCGGCGTTCTTTTGAGAGATTATATTGTCACACGTGACTTGCCGCTGGCGTATGCGAAAGTATCAGCCTCTCTCTGAGAGTCTGAGTGAATGAAAGGGCGCTGCCAGGGATGGCTTCCTCCAATCGTTTGCTGATCAGCCATATCACGCTGCGCGGGCGCGAACTGAAGCAACTCTACGAGCAGATTGCCGCATGCCCCGGCATCTCATTTGCGGATCTCGTCGTCGCGCTCACTCCTGAGCAGCCGGAGACGTTCGGATTAGCAGACACAACGTTGCGGGAAGCGCTCAACTTCCTGCTGATTGCCAGCATGGTCAAGCAGGAGGGCGCAGAACGCCGACGCGCATCGTTTTACCCGACGCCACAGCTGGTAGACGCTCCCTTTGCGCTGCTCCTTCTTCACCACATCCAGACTCATCCCGACCGACGCCAGCAGGCGCTGGCGCTCATCCAGCGTCTGCTGGCGGCTGAAGACATCCTGGCGCTGGCGCCAGCGCAGG
>JANWXL010000483.1 GCA_025055265.1 Roseiflexus sp. | reverse complement strand
TGCGCCGGAACGGCGTGTTCAGCCCAGGTCGGGAAGCTGATGCCGCGCTCCCAGCGTTGCCGTTGCGTGTTGTACGCCCATCCGGTCGGGTCCGGCGGCGGATCGGCGCGCCACTCGCCGGTGACGCCGATGCCAGCCGGGTTGCGCTGCGGACGCAGGCTCCAGAAACTGGTCAGGTGACCGGTTTCGTGCGCCATCTGCGCCAGCGCCAGGAACCAGTCCATGCCGACCATTTCGCCGATAGAGCGGTATGCGCCGACGATGACGCCAATGTCGAAGGTGGTGTAACTGCGGTCGGCGCGTGGGGCGAACCAGTTGATCGCCATTGCCTCTGTGCCGGTTGCCCGTCCGACAATTGGCGCATCATCGAGAATCGGGGGAAGATCATCTCCTGGCGGTAGGGGAACCGGCGTGGGAGCCGGAGGCGTATCGGTCGGCGGCGGCGCTGGCGGCTTATTCACCAGGGGAAGGTAGACCTGATATGATGGGCGCTCGCTGGCGTGACTGATTGCTGCGAGTATGGAAGCGGCGGATGCCGCAATGGATGCTTTGAGAAACTGACGACGTGTGATCATGGCGATTTCCTACAGCGTGTCGTTTCTGCCATGATCGTATCGCTGACGCCATGGGATTTCCAGATCCAGAGATTACAACGTTGTTGCTGAAACCTGAGTGGTGTATGATACGGTGAGTTCCATTCTGTGCATCAAGGAGCGAGGGGTGACGATCCGACGACCGACGCTGGCGCTGATTGCGCATGATCGCAAGAAGGACGATATGGTGTTATTCACGCTGCGACACCGCGATACGCTTGCCCAATGTCGCCTGGTGGCCACCGGTACGACCGGCGAGCGCATCGCACGCGCGACACGCCTGGAGGTCGAGCGCATGCTTTCCGGTCCGATGGGGGGCGACGCGCAGATTGCGGCGCGGGTTGCGCAGGGGGAGGTCGATGGCGTGATCTTTCTGGTCGATCCGCTCTACGCCCATCCGCACGAACCGGATATTCAGGGGTTGCTGCGCGTGTGCAACCTGTACAACATACCTTTGGCGACCAACCTGGCGACGGCTGAACTCATCGTTGCCGGGCTGGGCGTCGGGTAAGAAACTGAGGAAAGGCAATGCTGTGTTCTGGCAGTTTTTCACCCCTGGCATGCGGTATCGCGTATTGCGCGACGCCGAAGAGGGTCTGGCCGCCGGGGAAGAACTCACATTCCTGAGCATTTCAGGAGGTTCTGACCGTTACTACGGCTATTATCGCTACCACGTCGTGTTCGCTGAAAAAGACGTGTATGTGGACAGTCGTGACGACCTGCCTTCTGAACTCGAGCAGACGCCAGAGCAGTTTTTGCTCCCGCTTGGTCCTGCCGACCCTCTCGAAAGCATGGAGCGGCTGGAGCGACGCCAGGTGCAGGAACGCGCAGCGCTGGAGGAGCGGGAGCGCGCCTGGATGGAGGCGAAAATTGAGAAGATCCGGGCGAAGCGCAGGAAGAAGCGAAAATGATGTAAGGGCAGCGTAGTTGCATATCCGCACGAGCGGATATACAATGGCGCAAACGGGGCGCTTGCGCGTTCGAATACCTTTCGTACTACGGCATGGCCGAACTGGCACACATTCTTGCAGTTGATGACGATGCCAGCGTGCGTCGCATGCTCCAGATTCTGCTGACGAACGCTGGTTACCGCGTTTCTCTCGCCAGCACTGGCGAGGAAGCGCTGGCATATCTGGAACTGGTTACGCCCGATCTTGTGCTGCTGGACATCTCCCTTCCCGGCTTAAGCGGTCGGCAGGTGATGGAACGCATCAAAGCCGATCCGGATCGTCCGTTCATTCCCGTGATCCTGATCACCGGGCACAGCGACCCGGAGTCGAAGGTCGCGGCGCTCGACGCTGGCGCCGATGATTTTCTGGTCAAACCGGTCGATCTGACCGAACTGCTGGCGCGGGTGCGTGCGATGCTGCGTCTGCAACGTAGTCAACGCTCATTGCGCGCCGAGCAGCGAAAGACGGAATTGTTGCTCCATCTCACCCGTGAATTGGGAACGACGCTCGATCTTGATCGGTTGTTGACCCAGTTTCTCAACCGGCTCGCCGATGCTGTCGGCGCGGTGCGCGCCAGCATCCTGGTGCTCATCAGCGATCAGCCGCGCCTCTTCTCCGGCACGCGCAATCGACCAACCATTCCGCTGAGCGATCTGCTGGACCAGGGAGTCGCCGGGTGGGTGCTCCGTGAGCGAAAACCGTTGATCATCGCCGATACGCGCGAGGATTCGCGCTGGATCGCGGTCAATTCCCAACAACGCGCAGTGCGGAGCGTCGCCGCTGTGCCGCTCGTGCGCGAAGGACGCGCCCTCGCCGCCATTACCCTGGTGCATCATACGCCAGGTTATTTCAATCAAGATCATCTGGAGTTGCTGAATGCGGTTGCGGCACAAAGCGCGATTGCGCTCGAAAATGCAGAGCTGTTTCATCTGACACGCACCCAGCGCGATCTGCTCGAACGTCGCGCCGAAGAATTGCAGCGCATCAATCAGATCAGCCGTCACCTGACAGAGTTGATGAGTCCCGATCAATTGCTGCGGTTGGTGGTGCATCTGATCCATCATACCTTTGGGTATCCGCTGGTCGCCGTGGTGTTGCACGAAGATGACCGTCTGGTGCTGCGTGCTGCGGCGGGCAGCGTCATCATCGAAAAGGCGATTGGGCAGGCGATCCTGCCCGATGCCAGCGCTGCCGGACGGGCAATCGCACAACGTGAACCGCACGTGGTCGCCGATTTTCTTCAAACCGACTGTTATCCTCCGGTAGGTGTGGAGCGCAATGTGCGTTCGGAACTGGCAGTTCCTATCCAGACGGCGCGCCAGGTGTTTGGCGCTCTCTCGGTGATGGCGTATGTTCCTGATGCATTTGGCGATGCCGATGTGCGCCTGCTTTCGACGCTGGCAAGTCAGTTGGGCATCGCGCTCGATAACGCACGCCTTTTCAACATGGAGCAGCGCCGCGTTCGTCAGCTCGACATGGTGAATACCCTGTCGATTGCAATGACAGCGCGCCTGGATGCAGCGGAAAACCTGACAATCGCGGCGCATGCGATTGCGGCGATTTTTGAGATTGCTGCATGTGGCATCGTGCTGACCAACCCCCGCGTCCAGAGCATGCGGAATGCGGTATTTGCGACCGATGCCGCGCGGGATCGTTTGCCCTGGCGCAGCCTCGCCGGAACGGTCGTCCTATCTGTGCCGCATGTGCTCTCGACAACCGATGCATTGCTGGCGCCATGCGCCAGCGATCTTGTGGCGGCTGGGATGACGGCGCTGGCGCTGGCGCCGCTGCTGGCGGGCGGCAAACAGATCGGGCTGATTGTGCTCGATGTCAGCGGTCACGAGCGACAGTTTCAGTCAACCGATCTGACGTTGCTCGAAACCGTCGCCAGTTTGCTGGCGCAGGTGATCGAGAACGCCTGCCTGTACCGCGAGGTGGAAGATGAACGCTCGACCCTTGGCGCCGTGCTGCGCAGCGCCGCTGATCCTATCCTGCTGATCGATCCGCAGAATCGGTTGTTGCTGGCGAATCCTGCTGCTGAACAGCGTCTGCACCTCACCGGAGCGATTGGCCGCCTGGTGGACGATGCGGTCGATGATCGCAAGTTGCTGCGCGCCTTGAATCATTCCGCTCTGAACGGCCAGTCGGTGACGGAGGTTACACTCTCCGATGGCACAACGTTCAATGTCAGTGTCGCTCCAGTGCGCAGCGCTGATGATTCGGCTATTGGGCGGGTGGCGGTGATGCAGGACATTACCGCGATCAAAGAACTTGAACGCGCGGAACAGGAACGCCTGCGCTCCATGTTCCGACGCTACGTGTCGCCGCAGGTGGTCGAAGAGGTGATGGCGGGCGGTGGTGAGTTCGGTGCGCCGCAGGAGTGCGATATCGTCGTGCTGTTTGCCGATATCCGCGGCTACACGACCCTCGCCGAAGGTCTGGCGCCGCAAGTTCTTGTGCATCAGATTCTTAATCGCTATTTCACGGCGATGACTGAGGCGCTCTACCGTCACGGCGGAACGGTCGATAAGTTCCTGGGAGATGGGTTGATCGGCGTGTTCGGCGTGCCGATTGCGCGCGACGATGATGTGCCCCGCTCACTGCGCGCAGCGGTTGACCTGCAACTGGCGTTCGCCGATCTGCGCAAAGACTGGCGCCGTGATCTCGGTCTTGACCTCGGCATGGGCGTGGGGGTCGCCTACGGACCGGCGCTCGTCGGCAATATCGGGTCGCCGCAACGCCTCGATTACACCGTGATTGGCGATGTCGTCAATACCGCCAATCGCCTGAGCGGATTGGCGCGCGCCGATCAAATCATCGTATCGCATCGCCTGGTCGACGCGCTGCCGTCAGGCTATCATCTTCCCTGGCAGTTGCGTCCGATCGGTCCGATTCGGCTCAAGGGGAAGCACGAGCCGCATATGGCGTATGAGATCGTGTACCAGATCGCGGTATCCGGCGATGCGTGACTGCTGGACGCCGGTCATCCGTTGAGGCGCGCCAGGCGCGTGACGACCTCGACGATCAGGCGATGCTCGACCTGTTTGATGCGTTCGTGGAGCGTTTCTTCGGTGTCGCCAGGCAGGATTGGAACCTCGGCGCGCGCCAGCACCGGTCCGTCGTCCACGGCTGGCGTCACGCGGTGAATGGTGCAACCGGTGATTGGCAGCCCGAGGCGCAGCGCATCAGCGACGACGTGCGCGCCGCGCAGCGCCGGAATGACAACGCCGCACGATGTGGTGAATGCGTCGCCGCCATCGTCGGGGAGGAGCGCTGGATGCTGGTTGATGACCCGGTTGGGAAAGCGGTCCAGAAATACCGGCGACAGCACGCGCATAAACCCGGCAAGAACGATCAGATCGGGGGTGAACGCTGCCGTCACGTCCGCCAGGCGATGTTCCCATTCAGCGCGCACGGCGGGATCGCGCGGACGACGGAGCGGCACGAACGCCGCTGCAACTCCGTGTTTGAGTGCGCGCTGCAATCCATAGGCGTCGGCACGATCGCTGACTACCAGGACGATCTCGGCATTGCCGAGGTCGCCGGTCTGCTGCGCATCGAGCAGTGCCTGAAGATTCGATCCGCTGCCGGAAACGAACACAGCGACGCGATACGGGTGTGCCGGGGCATTCATTGGAGTGCCTTTGCGCCAATGTCGCGGCGGTATTGCATGCCCGGAAAGGATATCCGGTCAACTGCCGCATACGCGCGCGCCAACGCCTCGCGCAGCGTGGCGCCAACGCCGGTGACACCGAGCACGCGCCCCCCTGCCGTTATCAGTTGATCGTTCTGCCAGGCAGTGCCAGCGTGAAAGATCAGCACGTTCGGGTCGGTGATCGACTCGATGCCGCTGATTGCATCTCCACGGCGCGGTGTGTCGGGGTATCCTTCCGCCGCCAGCACGACGCATGCCGCTGCATCATCTGTCCAGCGCAGCAGATCGTCGGACAGGGCGCCTTTTCCGGCGCACGCTGCGAGCGCCGCGAGCAGGTCGCCCTTCAGCAGCGGCAGGATCGCCTGGGTTTCCGGGTCGCCGAAGCGCGCATTGAACTCCAGCACCCGCGGTCCATGTTCGGTCAGGATTAACCCGGCGTAGAGCGCGCCGCGGAACAGCGCTCCCGCTCGTTTCAGCGCGCGCAGCGCCGGCAGGATAATCTGCGCCGTCAGGTCGGCGACGTCAGCAGGTGTCAGGTGCGGCGCAGGAGCGTAGGCGCCCATGCCTCCGGTATTCGGTCCGGCGTCGCCATCGCGCAGGCGCTTGTGATCCTGCGCTGGCGGCAGGGGTAATGCGCGTTCACCATCGCACAGCGCGATCAGCGACACTTCCGGTCCGTTGAGGCGTTCTTCGAGCAGCAGGCGTGCACCAGCGCGGGTGGCGCTTAACGTCCGAATGGCGTCCACTGCATCGCCGACCGATTCCGGCACGATCACGCCTTTGCCAGCGGCAAGCCCATCCGCCTTCACGACCCAGGCGCGTCCCGTGGTGCGCACAAAATCCGCCGCTCTGTCAGGATCATCGAAGATCCGCGCCTCGGCAGTCGGAATGCCCGTCTCGATCATAAGCCGCTTGGCGAAGGCTTTGCTGCTCTCGATCTGCGCGGCTGCCGCAGTCGGACCGAAGACCGCAATGCCCGCCTCGAGGCAGGCGTCCGCCAGTCCCGCCGCCAGCGGCGCTTCTGGACCGACGACGACCAGATTGACTCGTTCCTGTTGTGCAACCTCGACCAGTCGCGGGATGTCGAGAACCTCGACCGGCAGATTGCGCCCGACCTGCGCCGTTCCCGGATTGCCGGGCGCAATGAAGAGCGCGTCGATCAACGGCGACTGCGCCAGTTTCCACGCCAGAGCGTGCTCGCGCCCGCCGGCGCCAATGAGCAGAACGTTCATTGTACGGACCTCTCGAACCTGAATCCGGTATGATTATAGCACCAGGAGGCGGGGTGATGCAGCGATATGCTCTGCGTGGCGGAGGGCGACGAATACGCGAATGGGGGAACGAATGCAGTCAACGAATGGGGAAACGAATACGCGAATGAGGAAACGAATGCGGTCAACGAATGGGGAAACGAATACGCGAATGGGGGAACGAATGCGGTCAACGAATGGGGGAACGAATACGCGAATGGGGCGACGAATGCGGTCAACGAATGGGGGAACGAATGCGGTCAACGAATGGGGAAACGAATACGCGAATGGGGGAACGAATGCGGTCAACGAATGGGGAAACGAATACGCGAATGGGGGAACGAATATAGAAGCGAATAAACGAATGAGGGGCGACGAATGAGCGAATGGGGCAACGAATGAGGGGCGACGAAGAAGCAAATGAGGGGTAACGAATGAGCGAATGGGGCAACGAATGATGGAAACGAATACGCGAATGGGGCGACGAATGAGGGGCGACGAAGAAGCGCATGGATCAGCGAATAAGCGAAAGGCGCCCTCGGTGTCCCTGCGCCTCTGTGGTTTTATCAGAGAGTACGCGAATGAGCGTCGGGTATTCGTTCTCAGTACGCAAGTTGGTACATTCGCGCTGAACTGAAGAGCGAAGCAGCCCGCCACATTCGCTCTCACGAACCTCTTCATCGGACGACCTGCACGCGGCATTGTGAGTCGCATGATGCGAGAACCTGGACCAATCAGCGACGCGCCGCTGGCTTTTCCCGTAGCCGCCATCATACCCTTGTGCGCCAGGGCTGAAAGTCAGGGTTCCGGCGATTTCTCGCTGCTCTGGTGCGGACAGAATGCCAGTAGTTGCAGAGCGATCCTGGCTGCCCGACCTCGCAAGCGTAGATTTTTCTGGTATAACCAGTATAATTATCAGGAGTAATTCCAACCCTGAAAGGATCACTGGTGCCTAATCCGTTTCCTGGAATGAATCCTTACCTCGAATCGCCGGGTCTCTGGCCCGACGTTCATAACCGGCTGATCGTCAGCATCGCCGACGATCTGGCGCCAGCGCTGCGTCCACGATATGATGTTGCAATCGAGGAGCGCACCTATCTGGTCGAGCCTGAAGACGCGGCATTTATCGGTCGGGCGGATGCCGCAGTCGTGACGCGATCTGTGCAGCCAGCGAGTGTATCGGTCCCTCTTCAGGAGTCGGTCGGAGTGGCGGTTGAGGTTGAGTTGCCGGACCTGGTGCGCGAGGCGTATCTGGAGGTGCGCGCAGCGGCTGACGGACGGGTCGTGACCGTCATTGAGGCGCTATCGCCTGCCAATAAGCGTCCCGGCGAAGGGCGCGCGCTTTACCTCCGCAAACGTCTCGCCGTACTGGGCAGCCTCAGTCATCTGGTCGAAATTGATCTGCTGCGCGCTGGTGAGCCAATGCCAGTGCGCGGATGGACAGGCGTCAGCGATTATCGCATTCTCATCAGTCGCAGCACCCATCGTCCTCGTGCGCTGCTCATTCCTTTCAGCATTCGCCAGCCGATCCCGCGTTTCGCTGTGCCGCTCGATGCGGACGCAACCGAACCTGAGATCAACCTGGGCGTGCTGCTGCATGCCATCTACGAACGCGCCGCATTCGATCTGCGTATCGATTATCGCCGCGATCCCGAACCGCCGCTGACTGGCGACGATGCGGCGTGGGCGGATCAGCTTCTGCGCCAGAGTGGCCTGCGTCAGGACAACTGACGTCGCATACACTCGTATCAACTACGGGAAAGAGCTTTCTCCATCCCCGCCTGATAGCGCGTCACAATGAGCAACGTCGCAATCGTCACAGCGATGAGCGCAAATGCTGGTGGCGCTGCCTGGGTATGCACCGACTCACTGGCGGCCGCCCAGATGCGCACCGGCAGGGTATCGAAGCCCGGCGGACGAAGGAGAATGACCGTGGGCAACTCCTTCATTGCTGTCACGAAGCACAACACCCAGCCTGCCAGCAACCCCGGCGCAGCGACTGGCAGCGTTACGCGCTGGAACGTGCGGATGCCGTTGTTCCCCAGCGTGCGCGCCGCCTGCTCGAGCGACGGCGACACGATGCGCAGCGCCGATTCGTTAGCAGTGACCGCCTGCGGCAGCAATCGGAAGACGAAACCGATAACCAGCACCACGAGGGTGCCGTAGAGCATTGGCATCCAGCGATTGAACAACAGCACGAAACTCAACCCGATAATGATCCCAGGCAGCGCAAAAGGGCTTTGACAGGCGGCAATCAACAGGCTGCTCCAGCGCCCTGGTCGGCGAACAGCGAGGAGCGCAGGGAAGATCGCCAGCAGCGTCGCACCAGTGGCTGCCGCTGCCGCGAGACCGACGCTATTCATTGCGTAGTGCAGCACGCCAGCATTGTTGACACTCCAGATCCGATCAACCTCGGTAGGGAAGAGCAGCCCCTGCAATGTCAGCCCGCCAAGCGTCAGCAGCGGCACACCGAGCGAGAAGAAGGTCAACGCGCCAGCCGCCAGCAGCGCCAGCGGGCGCCAGCGCCCCAGGCGCGTCAGGCGGCGCGGCTGCCAGCGGGTGCGCGTCATCTGGCGTTCGCGACGCGCCAGCCACGCGGCGCCGTAGAGCGCCGGTACAGCCATTCCAATCAGCACGAAGCTCAGGATCGCTGCGGCGGATCGATCCACCTGACCGGCGAACTGTTGAAAAATCGCCAGCGTGAAGGTGCGGTAGCGGAGCATCGCCACCGTGCCAAAATCCGAGATTACGTAGAGCGCCACGAGCAGTGCGCCGCCAGCCGCTGCTGGCATCGCCAGCGGCAGCACTACGCGCCAGAGGGTCGTCCAGGCGGAGAGACCCGCTATGCGCGCCGCTTCTTCCAGGGACCGGTCGAGGGAACGAAGCGCGGCGCCGACCGGAAGAAACACGTAGGGAAACACACACAGACTGATGACAATCGTTGCGCCCCACAGATTGGTGATCTGCGGCAGAGGAAACGTGCCGCGGGCGAAGCCCAGCCACTCCATCGCAATCTGATCGATCACGCCGCCGCGCCGGAGGAGGATCAGCCAGCAGATCGCCGCCACGTATGCCGGGATCGCCAGCGGCAGCGCCAGCAGCACCCGCCATACCTGCGCTCCCGGCAGATCGGTGCGCTCGACCAGCCATGCCGCGCCGATGCCGAAAAAAGTGCTGAGGAGAATAGTAGTGGCGGTCAATGCCAGAGTGTTGCCCATGAGCAACGGAATCTGCCGCGACCAGAGACGTTCCCAGATGGCGGCGTCCGCCTCGAGCGCCCGGATCAAGATGTAGACCAGTGGAATGACCGCCAGCGCGCCGACCAGCGCTGCTGCGGCGTTCAGCGCGACAGAGGAGGCGCACCACGAAAGTATCGATTCGCGCACTGTGCGCGAGGAGGAGAGAACAATCGTTCGTTTCATGTCAGGATCGAACGGTTGTGGCGACGTTGCATGCAACGTCGCCACGATTGCGTATGGCACCGACGTACCTACAAATACTACGGCATGCCAATCTTCTGGACCAGCGCCTTTGTCGGTTCTAGTTCATCCCGCAGGGCTTTGAGCGGGTATCGGTTGAGTTTGAATGAACTGAGCGGCGCGACCCCTTCCGCCAGCGGAACGCCTGGAATGATGGGATATTCATAGTTCCGCTCAGCATAGACTTTCTGCCCGGTTGGCGAGAGCATGAAGTCCACGAAGATCTTCGCCATCTCCGGGTTTGGCCCGCCCTTGATAATTCCGGCGTTGGTCGAGTTCACTATCAAGCCGAGCCCGCCATCCTCCTGATCAGGATAGATAATGCCGACTGGCGCGCCTTCCGCCTTCGAGAGATGGTAGTAATAGTGGTTGACTAGCCCCAGTTTCAATTCACCGGCGCCGACTGCCTTGCGCACATCAGTGTGACCGCCGAAGAACTGTGTGTTGTTCTCCAACAGTCCCTGGATGAAGGCTTCGGTCGCCGCTTCGCCCAGTTGATTGCGCATGACGACCAGTTGCGCCATCATCGCGCCGTTGGTGCTGTTGGCGGAGCCGATCGCATCCTTCCATTTGGGGTCTGCCAGGTCAACCATCCTCTTCGGCAATGCTTCGGGCTCGACCAGGTTTGTGTTGTACATAATAACGCGAGAACGCAGCGTCAGTGCGACCCAGCTGCCATCATCGGCGCGGTAATCCGCCGGAACCGCCATCACCGCAGGCGAGTCGTTCGGCGCAAAGACCCCCTCAGCCGCCAGGTTCTCCATAGTCAGAATATCGGAGTTAACCAGGACATCGGCCTTCGGGTTGGCGCGTTCCTCGAGAATGCGTGCAGCTAGCTCGCTGTTGCTGCCGTTGAGTACCGTCACCTTGATATCGGGATAGACGGAGTTGAACGCTTCGATGACTGGCTTGAACAATGCTTCGGCGCGCGTGGTGTAGACGACGACTTCGCCCTTTGGTGCAGCGGTTGGCGC
>JANWXL010000545.1 GCA_025055265.1 Roseiflexus sp. | reverse complement strand
AACACGGCAATCGCCCTGAGCCGTGATGGACGCCTGCTGGCAATCGGCGATAACCAGGGGACAACCCTCGTGCATGATTTGACAAACCTTTCGGCGCCGCCACAACGTCTGAGCGGGCTTGGCGGTCGCAGCGGCGTTCGTTCGCTCGCGTTCAGCCCCGACGGTCGCATCCTGGCAACCGGCAACGATGACAGCCAGGCGCGACTCTACAATCTGGACTCTGGTTCTGGAACATATACCCGCGAACGAACCCGCGGCGCACTGACCTCGATCACCTTCAGCAGCGACGGACGCTGGCTCGTCTATGGCAGCGCCAGCGGGCAGGTGCGCCTCTGGCGTCTGAACGGCGCACAGTTCAACGCGGTCTATGTGCTGCTGGGCTTAACGGCAGAAGTCACGGAGGTGCGCATCGCATCCGGAGACGCGCTGGTCATTGCGGGCAGCGCTGACGGAACAACGTGCCTCTGGGACCTCGAAGCGCGCACCGACAACCGGGCGCGCGCGGTGTTGCGCAGTCAGAGCGCCCGGATCACAGGACTGGCGTTGAACGGCGGCGCCAGCCTCCTGGCAACCGCCAGCGCCGACGGTCAGGCGGCCCTCTGGGATCTGCGAGCTGCCGATCCTGGCGTCAAACCGGTGATCCTGCGCGGCCACGACGGTGCGGTCACCAGTGTGGTGATACCGGTGAACACCTCGCTGATGCTGACCGCAGGCGCGGACGGCATGGCGCGCGTCTGGAACCTTGACGCGCCGCTCTACGTCCCTGAGACGCTACCGCAGGCGAGCCAGGAACTGATAGACGTCGCCTGCCGCGCTGCAGGACGGACGCTGTCGGAAGCCGAATGGAACACATACTTTGAAGGAATGCCATACAATCCGTCCTGTAAGTAAGCAGGGATGGAGTGCAGAATAGAGTGATGCGAGAAAGGGGGAGATCAATGCCCGACGCAGACGATATCGTCATTATTGGCGCGGCGCGCACGCCAATCGGCAGGTTCCAGGGCATGTTTCGCACCGTTCCCGCCACCGACCTCGGAGCGCATGCAGTGCGCGCTGCAGTCGCACGCGCCGCTGTCGATCCGGCGCTGGTCGATGAGTGCATTATGGGGAATGTGGTTAGCGCCGGGCTTGGTCAGGCGCCCGCTCGTCAGGCGGCGCTGCGCGGCGGTCTGCCCGAGTCGGTCGGCGCCCTAACGATCAACAAGGTCTGCGGCAGCGGTCTCAAGGCGGTGACACTGGCTGCCGCCCTCATCCGCTCCGGCGAAGCGTCGCTCATCGTCGCCGGCGGTATGGAAAGCATGACTCGCGCGCCCTACCTGCTGCCGCAGGCGCGCGGCGGCTATCGCCTGGGCAATGGCGAACTCGTCGATGCGCTCATTCACGATGGCCTGTGGTGCGCATTCGAGCATCACCATATGGGACATGCCGCTGACTGGACAGCGCGCACCTACGGGATCACCCGCGAGCAGCAGGATATGTACGCTGTCGAGTCGCAGGCGCGCGCCGTCGCCGCACAGGATGCCGGGGCGTTCACCGATGAAATCGCCCCGTTCACATTACCAGGCGGCGATACCCTTGCCGCCGACGAGCCGCCGCGTCGGGGGGTGAGCCTCGCCACCCTCAGCAAACTGTCGCCCGCCTTTTCGCCCGACGGAACGGTGACTGCGGGGAATGCGCCCGGTCTGACTGACGGTGCGGCTGCACTGGTCGTCACCAGCGCGCAGCGCGCCGCCGACCTCGGCGCGCGCCCGCTGGCGCGATTGATCGGCGCTGCGCAGGCGGCAGTCGCGCCGCGCGAGGTCTTCACGGCGCCGGTGTACGCCATCCGTCGCCTGCTGACGCAAACAGCGACAACTCTTGACGACTACGATCTGTTTGAGATCAACGAAGCGTTTGCCGCACAGATCGTCCAGAACATTCGCGCGCTGAACCTTGACAGCGACCGGCTAAACGTGCACGGCGGCGGGATTGCGCTGGGGCATCCGATCGGCGCCAGCGGCGCGCGTATTCTGGTGACGCTCATCTACGCTCTGATCCGGCGCGGCGGCGGGCGCGGGATCGCAGCGCTCTGCCTGGGAGGGGGCGAAGCTGTGGCGGTGGCAGTGGAAACGCTCTAGACCCCCGAAGGTCCAAAGAACTGCGCAGCAGGCGTTGGCTTCGACAGGCCCAGCCAACGCCCATCGCCGGGGCGCAACACCGCGAGAAATGTCGCAGATGCAGCATCTCATGCCGCGAACAGGCTGCGCACGCGCGCGACGTATTCTTCGATAACGGCGCGCATGTCGGCGATATTCTCACGGATCTGCGCGCGAGGATCGATTTCGCGACTATCTTCGGCTGGCACCAGGATCCACATCGCCAGGTAGAGCAGTGTGCCAAAGCCGTTGATCAGCGCCAGAAACAGGAAGCCGAGGCGCACAAATACCGGATCGATATCCAGCGCGCGCGCCACGCCTGCGGCGACGCCTCCCAGAATGCGTTCACTGCGAACGCGGCGAAGTGTGCGAGTTTCCATCGTTCTTTTCCCGCCCGGCTCTACTCAGATTTCGGAGCATTTCGGTCCGGGCGCTCCTTTCCGCTGATTACGACGCCCCCAACGGAGTGAAAGTTGCATGGCGCGCCATCTGGCCATTCTGCGCGAACCGTACCTGAGCCGCATCCTTGCTGGCGCAAAGACCATCGAGTCGCGCTTTCTCCGGGTGCGCGCGGCGCCGTATGGCTGTGTTACTGTCGATGATACACTCCTTCTCAAACGAGCCAGCGGTCCTATCGTCGCCTCAGCGCGAGCGGCGCGCGTCGCAACATTCGATGATCTGACGCCAGCACGCATCGAAGCATTGCTCGAACGCTACGCCGACGGACTCCGTCTCGACGACGATATGCGCGCCCGCGCACAATCCAGTCGCTACGCAGTGCTCATCTGGCTGACCGACGTCGCGCCGATCAGCGATCCGCCGACCATTTCAAAACACGACCGGCACGCATGGGTGGTGCTGGAAAGTTGACGCAATGCAGCGGAAATGATACTATCCGCACAAAATACACACGATCAGGGAGAGGAACAGGCGATGAAGCTGCACGAGTACCAGGCGCGCGATATTCTGGCGCGCTACGGCATCCCGGTGACGGGCGGCGGCGTTGCGACGACGCCAGCGGAGGCGCGCGCAATCGCCGAGCAGATCGGCGGACGGGTTGTGGTTAAGGCGCAGGTGTTTGTTGGCGGGCGCGGCAAAGCAGGCGGCGTCAAACTCGCCGATACCCCGGAACAGGCGGAACAGGTCGCCAGCCAGATCCTTGGGATGAACATCAAAGGTCTGACGGTCGAAAAAGTTCTGGTTGCCGAAGCCATCACCTATGAGCGCGAAATCTATCTGGGCGCGATTATGGACCGCGCCTCGCGGCGGATCGTTATGATGGCATCGGCGGAAGGCGGCGTCGAAATTGAGGAAGTCGCCAAAACCAATCCGCAGGCGATCGTCAAAGTGGCAGCACACCCGATGCTGGGGCTGCTCGATTTCCAGGCGCGCGATCTTGCCTACGGCATCGGGTTGACCGACGCAAAACAGGCGCGTCGGTTCGCGCAGATTGCCATGGCGCTCTACCGCGCCTATATGGACGTTGATGCGTCGCTGGCGGAGATCAACCCGCTCGTTGTGCGCGCCGATGGATCGTTGCAAGCGCTCGACTCGAAGATCGTGCTGGACGACAGCGGTCTCTTTCGCCACCCCGATCTCGAAGCGATGCGCGACGCATCGGACGAACCGGAAGCCGAGCAGCGCGCCCGCGAGGCGGGCATCACCTACATCAAACTCGACGGCAACATTGGCTGCATGGTTAACGGCGCCGGTCTGGCGATGGCGACGATGGACGTCATCAAACTGTATGGCGGCGAGCCAGCCAACTTCCTTGACATCGGCGGCGGTGCGAGCAAAGAGAAGGTCAAGACCGCGCTCCAGATCATCCTCTCCGATCCGAACGTCAAAGCGGTCATGTTCAACATCTTCGGCGGCATCACCCGCGTGGACGAGGTTGCAAAAGGCATTGTCGCCGCGCTGTCGGAGGTTCAGACCGATGTGCCCATGATTGCGCGCCTGGTCGGCACAAACGAAGAAGAAGGGCGACGCATCCTGGC
>JANWXL010000542.1 GCA_025055265.1 Roseiflexus sp. | reverse complement strand
TACCGCAACACACTGAGCAACAGCGTCAATGTCACCAGGCTCAGCAGCGTCGTTGCCACTACGACGCCAGCGACGAATCGCGGTCGAGCGTTGAATTCGAGCGAATAGAGCACCATATTGACGGCTGTTGGCATACTGGCTTCCAGCACTACTACGCGCCACGCCAGATCATCGAGCGCCAGCGTGCGCGCGATGCCATATGCCAGCATCGGCGAGACTCCCAGACGCAACACCGCCACAACCGCCGTCAGGCGAACATCCTCCACGGCAGTTCCATTTGCAAGTTGCATCCCCAGCAGAAGCAGAAGCAACGGCAACGCAGCGTCAGCCATCAGGGCCACGCCTCGAAAGGCGCTCCCAAGCGCATCGCTGCGGTGCGGCAGATCGACTCCGCTGAAGCGCGCCAGCAATCCGAGTGCCGCGGCATAGATCTGCGGCATGGCAAACATCTGCCGCACGGCGCTCTTAAGATCGCTTCGTCCGGCGCTGGCGATCGGCACCGCCAGCGTCTGCGCCAGAATCGTTTGTGCGATAAAGTAGAGGAGCGCTCGCTGAAAACCGGCTTCACCAAAAGCAAAGCGGCTGGTCGGCAAACCATAGTTGCCTGAGTTCATGAACATGACGCACAGCAGCAACGCTGCCAGACTCCCGCGATCCAGACGCATGAGCGCACCGGTAACCAACCCGATAACTCCAATACCCAGGCAAACCGCGACTGAAGCGGCAATGATGCGCAGCGCCTCGCCGCCTGCCATGTCAATGCGCACAATCGTGGTAAAAATCAGGGCTGGACCGAGCACATACATGCTCAATCGGTTGAGTGAGGGGAGATCCAGGTCGAAGCGACGCCGTAGCGCATAGCCGCTCGCCACAACGACAGTAACAGGCAGCAGAACCTCGACGAAGGCGGAGAGAATGACCATGCCACGCGCCTGCCTGTCAGCACAATGCAGCGGACGATAATAGAAGAAGCCCGATCAAGACCAATGAACCTGTCAAAAAGCGACGTTCGCCGCAGCAAATCTGCGTCTCGGCGCACTAGCGCGTCACTGTTTCAAAGATCAATGAGTCGACGAGGCGTTCCACCGGGGCGCGATCATCGGTGAATGGCGGGTACACAGCAGCAGACTGGCGTGTCGGGACGTATACTCGCTCGAGGGTGCGCCGCAGCGCCGGATGCTCGATGCGCTCATACGCCTCGAGCAGGTTGGCGTAACCATCGCCAACCTCACGGTTCACGCCAATAATGATCTGATTGCTGAGACGCGCCGTTTCAATCACAATCACCTGCGGAAACACCTGCTCCATCGTTGCCACGATCGCCCGACTCAACCGGTCGTCGCCGTTGGGTCCCAAGCCGGCATTGACCACAGCCACGCCATCGGGCGCCAGATGCTGCCGCACCAGTTGGAAGAACTCAACCGTTGTCAGATGAAATGGGATGTAGGGCTGATGATAGGCGTCCATGCCGAT
Source organism: Roseiflexus sp. (assembly GCA_025055265.1). GTDB lineage: Bacteria > Chloroflexota > Chloroflexia > Chloroflexales > Roseiflexaceae > Roseiflexus. The sequence continues at coordinate 342 of JANWXL010000542.1, read as the reverse complement.
CACGTCGTAGATTCCGCCTCTGGTCGCCAGCCAGTAGCGCGCATCCTCGGCATACACCCGGTAATTCGGATGATCGGGACCGGTCGCGGCATCGCGCATGTTGAAGAACCGCCGACCTACCTCGATGATCAGCGGGTCAATTTCCACAGCATCAATGTGCGTCTCAGGTCCAAAGATAGCCAGGAATTGCGCTGGCGTCGTTCCAGCCGCCGAGCCGAGCATCGCCAGGCTGCGCACCGACGCTGGATCGCGCCCCGGCACGACGAACGGCGCGATGGCGAAATAGTCCCATGGACCGCCGCCGGTCAGCGTGTCGAGGGGATTGCCGTCGTATGCCGTGTT
>JANWXL010000262.1 GCA_025055265.1 Roseiflexus sp. | reverse complement strand
CGCAACGATCCTCGCCAATCTTTCTGCCAGCAACATCACCATCGGCAAGGCGGATTACCGGCGCATGCTGTGCGCCGCTCAATCCGGCGTCTGCCTGGCCGCCTACCTCTACTCCGCCGCCGGTCCCGGCGAGTCAACCACTGACCTGGCATGGGATGGGCATGCGCTGATCTATGAACTCGGCGAACGGCTGGCGGAAAGTGAGCGCTTTGCGCGCGATGAGCAGATGATCACCGCCGATATTGATATTGAGCGGATCGTGCAGGAACGGATGCGCACCACCAGTTTCGCCGACTCTGCCGGTGATCACCGTGAGCGCCTGCGCACTATGCGGCACATCCCATTCACGTTTGAGGTTCCCTCTGGTGAGGTGCCGCTGCAACGCGCGATTGCTCGCTTCCCCTACGTTCCCGGCGACCCTGTTCGCCGCGACGAACGCTGCTACGAGGCGTACAACATCCAGCTTCACGGACTGATGAAGCGACTGGTCAGCAGCGGCATCGAAAAAGTCGTAATCGGCGTTTCCGGCGGGCTGGACTCAACCCAGGCGTTGATCGTCGCGGCGCGCACGATGGACCGTCTCGACCTGCCGCGCACGAATATTCTCGCCTATACCATGCCGGGGTTCGCCACCAGTGAAATTACGCTGACCAACGCGCGCAATCTGATGCGTGCGCTTGGCGTCAGCGCAGGCGAAATCGATATTCGACCGTCGTGTATGCAAATGCTGCGCGACATCGGGCATCCATTTGCGCGCGGTGAACCGGTGTATGATGTCACATTCGAGAATGTTCAGGCGGGCGACCGCGCATCGCACCTCTTCCGCCTGGCAAACATGCACAATGCGCTCGTCGTCGGCACCGGCGACCTGAGCGAACTGGCGCTCGGCTGGGCAACCTACGGCGTTGGCGATCACATGTCGCACTACAACGTCAACGCCTCCGTGCCGAAGACCCTTATTCAACATCTCATCCGCTGGGTTGCCGACTCGGGTCAGTTCGATGACGCAACGAGCGCCATTTTGCGTTCCATCTTGAGCACCGAGATTTCACCCGAACTGGTGCCGCACGACGGCGCTGATCGTTCACGACCCGCGCAGAGCACCCAGGCGATCATCGGTCCTTATGAGTTGCAGGACTTCAACCTCTTTTACATCACGCGCTACGGCTTTCGCCCAAGCAAAGTTGCATTCCTTGCGTGGAACGCCTGGAGCGACGCCGCCCGCAGCGAGTGGCCCACCGGGTTGCCGGGCAATGAGCGCCGCCAGTATGATCTGGCGACGATCCGGCGCTGGCTGGAGGTGTTTCTGTGGCGCTTCTTCAAGATCAGTCAGTTCAAGCGTTCGGCGCTGCCGAACGGTCCCAAAGTCGGTTCTGGCGGCTCGCTCTCGCCGCGCGGCGACTGGCGCGC
>JANWXL010000195.1 GCA_025055265.1 Roseiflexus sp. | reverse complement strand
GGCGTTTCGGCGCGTGCGCCGCTGCACATCGCAGGGCGTCAATGGTGGTCAGGGGAGTGTTCATCGTGCGTATCATAGCATATGGAGTTTGAGAACATAATCCGGTATCGCCCGGTCTAGCCCGCGCAGGCGGGCTTCGCTTTCCGGCAGCCCGCGACTTCAGTCGTCGGGCTACAAGGCGGACAGCGGAATAATTTTTCAAAAGCCATTAGCCCGCAGCTCAGAGGACGCTCAGCCTGGCGACACAGATCTACCGGATCAATTTCTTAATGCTCATATGTGATGAAAAGCTATTCGATCCGTACCAATCCGTCTCAATCCGTGTGAATCCGTGCGCTCTCCCAGACCGAATCCGATCCGCCCGGCGGCTGATGGACTTTGAGTAATTATTTGGCATCCCCAAGCCTGCAACGATGCGGCGTTTCCTGTCACATCACAGCGCCGCGCCCGTGTGAACGAACTGTCAGTTTCGCGGCGCTCATGCATGGTATAATATCTCGCAACAAATTGCACGTCCAGAATAGCGCCATGTCTGCGCTCACGCGGGGAAACTGATGACCCTGCCCCTCGAAGGATTGCGCGTCCTCGATCTGAGTCGCGCGCTTGCCGGTCCTTTCTGCTCGATGATGCTCGGCGATCTCGGCGCTGATGTCATCAAGGTCGAGCAGCCGGGCGTCGGCGACCACACTCGCGCGTGGGGACCGCCATTCGAAGGCGGTGAAAGCACGTACTTTCTCAGCGTCAACCGCAACAAGCGCAGCCTGGCGCTCGACTTCCGCAACGAACGCGGCGCTGCCGTGCTGCGACGCCTGATCGCCAGCAGCGACGTGCTGCTGGAAAACTTCGTCCCCGGCACGCTGGATCGTCGCGGCTTCGGGTACGAAGCATGCCGTGCCATCCGCCCTGATCTGGTGTACTGCTCCATCTCCGGGTTTGGTCAGACGGGACCGGATCGCGAACGCGCAGCCTACGACCAGATTGCCCAGGGATTGGGCGGGTTGATGAGTCTGATCGGTGAACCTGGCGGGCCGCCGATGCGCGTCGGGATTGCGATTACCGACATAATGGCGGGCATGTTCGCGGCATACGCAATCCTGGCGGCGCTTTACCATCGGACGCGCACCGGTGAGGGGCAGCGGGTTGATACCTCGCTGCTGGAAGGGCAACTGGCGATGCTGACCTATCAGGCGGGCAACTATTTCGCCACCGGTCGCGCGCTGGAGCGACCGGGCAACCAGCATCCCTCGATTGTGCCGTATGGCGTCTACCGCGCCGCCGATGGCTACTTTACGCTCGGCGTCGGCACCGACGACCTGTGGGTGCGCTTCTGTGACGCGCTTGAGCTAACGGCGCTCCGCGACGATCCGCGCTTCCGTACGAATGTCTCGCGCCTGGCGCACCGCGCCGAACTGAACGCGCTCCTCGAACCGGTGTTTGCCTCCTGGCGCGTTGCTGACATTGAGCGCAAACTGAATGCGGCTGGCGTGCCGTGCGGCGCTGTGCGCGATCTGGCGCAGGTGTTCACCGATCCACAGGTGCAGGCGCTGGGAAGCGTCGTGACGATCGAGCATCCCACGGCTGGCAGCATTCGCGTCGTGGCGCCGCCGTACCATTTCTCTGCCACACCGCCAGCAATCCGCCGGTCGCCGCCGCTTCTGGGGCAGCATACCGATGAGGTTCTGACCGAAATCGGCTATGAACCGCATGAGATTGCGACGCTCCGGTCTGCCGGCATTGTCGCATAACCTGTCAGGAAAGGGGGACGTGTATGACCGAGCGACAGGGACTGTTCACTATTCAGACCAGCCTGTACCTTTCGCCCGAAAACCGGGCGCGCCTTGAGCATCTGGTGCGCGAGCGCCGCAGCAATCCGCCGGACGTCGTGTCTCAGATTCTCGCCGACTATCCGCTCACCCGGCTTCCGTCGGAGACGGACGGGATCGAGGGTGAGCCGATCCATATGCGCATATATCTGACCCCTGAGCAACGGGCAGCCTTCGAGGCGCATCTCGCTGAACATAAAACGACGCTGTCGGCGCTGGTATCGCGCATCGTCGCCGATCATCTGGCAGCGCTTCCTGTGCCGCCGCCAGCGCCGCCGCCACCCCGTCCCAATGTTGATCTGGCGAAGCGACGCGCCGATCTTGCCCGCCTGAAAGCGCGCCGCGACGAGGCGGGCAAAAACGCCCCTGCGTGGCTGCATGCCTACATTGCGCAAATGGAAGTCGAACTGCGCCGTCTGGAGCGTGAAGGGTAGTGGCGAAGAAGGTGCGGCTCGATCAGTTGCTGGTGCAGCGCGGTCTGGCGGAGACGCGCGCTCGTGCACAGGCGCTGATCCTGGCTGGCGAAGTGCGGGTCAACGGCGTCGTCCGACACAAGGCGGGCGAACTTGTGCCTGATGACGCCGAGGTCGAACTGATCGGCGCGCTGCCGTATGTCAGTCGCGGCGGCTACAAACTGGCGCACGCGCTCGATACCTTTGCGCTTTCCCCTGCAAACCTGGCAGCCATCGACGTTGGCGCTTCGACCGGCGGCTTTACCGATGTATTGCTGCAACGCGGCGCCGCCCGCGTCTATGCCGTTGATGTCGGGTATGGGCAACTTGACTGGCGGTTGCGTCAGGACCCGCGGGTGATTGTTCTGGAACGCACCAACATCCGCTATCTGGAAGCGTTGCCTCCGCTCGAAGGAGAAGAGGCCGCTGCTCCGGTTCTCGCCGATTGCGCTGTGATTGACGTGTCCTTCATCTCGCTGAAACTGGTCTTGCCCGCCGTGCAGCGGCTCATACGACCAGACGCCTGGATCGTTGCGCTGATCAAACCGCAGTTCGAGGCGGGACCGGCGCAGGTCGGGAAAGGCGGCGTGGTGCGCGATCCGGC
>JANWXL010000076.1 GCA_025055265.1 Roseiflexus sp. | reverse complement strand
CGCCGCCTCCGACCATTATCACTACCGGGCGCAGCTGCTGATCGTGCTCCAGATAATAGCCCGGCAGCGTTGCGTGCTCGAATGGAACTTCAATCGGGCGTATCGGCGCGCCGATCAGGTCGGCGCCCCGCTGAAACGCACCCTCCATCGCCCGGACGCGGGCGCTGAAGTCGCTGGCGCCGGGATGGGTGTACTGTAACGCCGACCGGTACGCATACGCGGCGCCGAGGTAGAGTTGCCCCGCTGCTCGCCGATGTCCATGCTTGAGAAACTCCTGCGCCCGTTCAGCCTGATAGTCGCCCTGACGCCAGAAGCCATCGCGCCAGCCGTCCGGGTCGCCGTCCCGGATGTCGTGGACGGCGTAGAAGACCTGTGACGGCGACATGCCGACGATCTGGCTCACTCCCAGCGCCCAGTTGAACATGAAGTCCATGTCGCCGTTCTTGAACCGCGTATTGTACTTCTGCCGCTTCAGGATGACGTCGTTTTCTTGCATGGCGGGCCTCCTTTGCGAAGAGGTGCTGATTCTCCCCCGCGTAAACGTCCGCTCCGTCACCGTGTTACCGTGTTAGGCCTCACAGCGAAGATTAACCAAAACCTGGACAATCGAGCCTGCACTTACGGGGGGTTAGCGTTGGCTTCGACAAGCTCAACCAACGCCAACCGCGAGATGGTCAACGCGGGCAAGATTGTTCACTGCCCACCCGCCCGGCGCCTAAAGTCGCGGGCTACGGTTGCGAAGCCCGCGCAGGCGGGCTTCACCAGGCGATACCGGATCCAATGGCTCAAAGAGTACACAAAACATTCGCTTATTCGACCCTTCATTCGTTTATGCGCTGACAGCCAGTTACGATACATCAGGCTTCTGGAGGCCCCCGCGTCGCACGCCGCGCACGAAGATTTCCACCAGGCTATCGGCGGCGCGTTGCGGGTCCAGCGGGCTGGGCGCCGCGATATGCCACTTATGCAGTGCGCTTGCCAGACCGAAAAACGCGCGCACCACCGCTTCCGGGTCGAGCGCGGGATCGATCTCACCCTGCTCGATGCCACGCTGCACCAGCGCAACAATGTCGTCGCTGATGCGCCTGATGTATCCAAAGGCCTCATCGTTCGCGCAGAGCAGGCGGAAGATTTCGGGCCAGGGACCGATGCCCAGAGTGTGCATCTGCACCTGGCGTTGGAGAATCTGGCGCATAATGAAGCACAATTGCTCCATCGGTGAACGGTCCGCCTGCGACTCGATCAGCGCAACCATCTGCTTCATTTCGCGCGTCGCCGCTTCGACGACCAGTTCCTCCTTTGTGGCAAAATGGGTATAGAGCGTCGGTTTGGAGATGCCGACACGGGCTGCCAGTTCGTCCATCGACATGGCGCTATACCCCTTTTCGGCCACCAGTTCCTGCGCCGCGCTCATAATCTCCTCACGGAGCGCCTGCTTCTGCCGCTCTCGAAGCGTTAGAGTCATAGTTTTCCTCTTACAAGTGACGGTCACATTCTCGCCTGCGCGCCAGAGGTGCTGATGACGTCAGGGGGGGCGGGACCACCCATGCCTGTGCATCCCCTGTGACCGTCACCAGCGCCCCGAATGCGAGCGAGATGCTGGCGTTCCCAGGGACACGCATCACTCGTCACTTCCAGCAGCGTGACCTTCGCACCTTCCACCTGCAACCTTCGCACCTGCTCTGTTACCACAGAGCCACAGAGGACACAGAGAGCTCCAAAAGACTTGTCTTTTCCTGGACCTTCTTACCTCTCGCCTCCTGCCTCTCGCCTCTTGCCTCTCGCCTCTTATCTCGACATCCGGCCCGCACGCGCTGCCGTATGAATGTACTAGAACATCGAACCCTAACCAACCAGTCAAAATTCCTACTTGCGCGTAAAGATATTTTACAGTATAGTAGTCTTGTTGTAAAGCGCGGTCTGGAACCTGTCGTTCCACAGCGCGACGCGCGGCGCGGCGCAGGCGACCTGGCAAGGCTTCTCGCCGCGTTTTTGTTTGAGTTTCAACCCAACTTCCCGCCTACGGCGGGCACACACGGAGGCAGGCGTGCATGGCAATCCAACGACGTGAAGAGAAACTCAACGGTATGCCCATTTCGGACACCTCGATCCGTCAGCCGGTGTTCGTGACGATGCTCATGCTGCTGACGATCGTGTTTGGCATTCTGGCGTTCCGTTCACTGCCGGTCAATCTGCTCCCCGATTTCGAGGTGCCGGTCATTGCCATCAGTGTGCCCTATCCCGGCGCCGGTCCTGAAAGCGTCGCCGATCAGGTCGCCAAACCGATCGAAGATGCGGTCAACACCATTGAGGGCATCGAGAATATCACCACCAACGCCAGCGAGGGTCTGGCGCTCATCATCCTTGAGTTTGCCCAGGGTACCGACATCAATCGCGCCGATCAGGACGTGCGCGAAAAGGTGAACGCCATTCGCCCGACGTTGCCGCGCGACGTCCGTGAGCCAATCTTCCAGAAGTTCGACCCGAACGCTGCGCCGATCATCTCCTTTGCCATTGCGGGAACACAGAACCAGTCGCCGCTCGAGGTGCGCCGGATTGTCGATAACGAGATCTCGCCATTGATCCAGCGCGCGCAGGGCGTCGGCTCCGTCCAGGTCTCTGGCGGTCTGCAACGTCAGATCAATGTGCTGATGGACCTGGAGAAACTGCGCGCCTACGGCATTCTGCCGGTGCAGATCACCCGCGCCTTGCAGCAGGCGAACGCGAACCTCGGTCTTGGTTCGATCACGGCTGGATCGCAGGAGATCAACCTGCGTGCGCCGTCGCTCCTGCAGACCCCCGAAGATATTGCAAAAATCCAGATTACTGGCACGCCCTACCGTATCGGCGATGTGGCGACCATTGAGGACGGCGTCGCCGAAAAGCGCAGTTATACCCGGCTCAATGGCGTTGAAGCCATCATCATCGATGTGCGCAAGCAGAGCGGCGCCAACACGGTCACTGTCGCCGACAACGCCAAGGCTGCAATGGAGCGCGCGCTCGCCAACCGCAGCGACCTGACCTACATCATCCCGCGCGATGCGTCGGAAGCCGTTCGTCAGTCAACAATCAGTTCGCTCGAAGAGCTGATCTATGCGTCGGTTGCGGCGCTGCTGGTCGTGATGCTCTTCTTCAGCGGCGTGCGCAATATGCTCGTCACCGCCGCCGTTCCCGCCGCCATTGCGCTGGTTGGTCTCGTCATCCTTCCTGCGATTGGCGTGCCGGTCGATAAGGTGATCGTGCTGGCGATCGCGATCGGCTTGCTGGTAGTGCTGACCTTCATCCGCGACCGCAACACTCTCGTGACGATGGCGGGTCTGCCGATCATTTTGATGGGCACCTTTGCGCTCATGCCATTGTTCGGGTTGTCGATCAACCTGATTACGCTGCTGGCGCTGGCGCTGTGCGTCGGTCTGGTGATCGACGATGCCATTGTGGTGCGTGAGAACATCTTTCGCCATACGCAGCGCGGTGAGTCGCCGCGCATTGCCGCCAGCAAGGGAACGGCGGAAGTGGCGCTCTCGGTGGTGGCGATGACCCTGACGGTCGTTGCGGTCTTTGTGCCGGTGACGTTCACAACCGGCACGACCGGCATTATCTTCAAGTCGTTCGGCATTACCATCGCTGTCGCTATTCTGCTATCGCTGGTGGAAGCGTTCATGTTCGCGCCGATGCTCTCCGCCAATCTCTTCCGCCGCCAGAAAGTGCAGCCGCACCCGCACGACGAGGCGCACTCGCACACCGGCGACATTGGGCGCGCAGCGCGGCGCCTGCGCAATATCGATCCCAACCAGGCGGACGCCAGCCTGCTCCACGAAGCCGAAGAAGATCCGGGTCCGCTCGGTCGGTTCTACGAGCGCGTACTCTCGTGGAGTCTGCGCAGTCTGCGCAACCGCCTGATCGTCATTGCCACTGCGATTGTGGTGCTGGTGTTGAGCGTGGTTGTCGCCAGCGGCTTGAAGTTCAGCTTCTTCCCGCAGCAGGACGCCGGGGAGTTCCTGGTCGGGTTCGAGTTGCCGCCGGGCACGGCGCTGGCGGAGACCGACCGCCTTGCGCGTCAGGCGGAGCAGGTGATGCTGGCTGACCCGGATGTTGAGTCGGTGATCAGCACCGTTGGCTTCACCGGTGCTCCGGAGCGCGCTGAATTCTTCGTGCGCCTGAAAGATGACGTTCCGACCCGTTCTGTCGAAGAGCGGCTGCGTCCGCAACTGGCGTTCCTGCCGAATTTGACCTTCGGTTTGCCGTCGATTGGCGTGCCGACGACAACCGGCGTTACCGGTCGCCAGTTGCAGTTGAGTCTGCAAACGACCGAGCCGGTGCAGAACCTGGCGCCGGTGATCGAGCAGATCAAAGCAGAAATGGCGGCTATCCCCGGCGTGGTCGATATTGACACAAACTACCGTCCCGGCAAGCCGGAACTGCGCTTCATCGCCGACCCGGAGCGCATTGGCGATCTGGGGATCACCAATGACGAGATCGCGTCGTCGGTGCGCGCCCTCGTGAACGGTGATCGCGCAACGGTGTTGCGACAGCAGGGGCAGGATGTTGACATTTTCGTACGCCTGCGCCCCGAAGACCGCGCCACGCCGGAAGCGTTGCAGAACATCGCTATTCCAACCCGCAGCGGTACGGTTCCGCTGAGTGCGCTGGGGCGGATTGAACTTGCAACGACGCCGCAGACGATCCGACGTTACGACAAGCTCAACCAGGTGATCATCGGCGCGAATCTGCAGGGGCGCAACCTCGGCGAGGTGCAGAACGAACTGCAGCAGCGCCTGGAGGCGAAAGGGATCATTCCACCGACCGTGATCGCCAGCTTCACCGGTCTGGTGCAGCAGCAGACCGAAGGGTTTGAGTCGCTGCTCCTGGCAATGCTCCTGTCGGTCATCTTCGTCTACATGGTGCTGGCGTCGCAGTTCGGATCGTTCACGCAGCCGCTGGTGATCATGGTGGCGATGCCGTTCAGCTTCATCGGCGCGTTCCTGGCGCTGCGCCTGATCAATGTCGATCTCGATATCACCGGCATGATCGGGTTGATCATGCTCCTTGGTCTGGTGGTGAAGAACTCAATCCTGCTGGTAGACTTCACCAACCGCCTGCGACGCGCCGGACTCGACAAGCACGCTGCGCTCGAACTTGCCGGCGCCATCCGTCTTCGCCCGATCCTGATGACCACGCTCTCGCTGGTGGCTGGCGCGTTGCCGGTGGCGATGGGCATTCACCTGATCGGCACCGGCGAAGGCGGCGAGTTCCGCAAGGGGCTGGCAACTGTGCTGATCGGCGGGTTAATGACCTCGATGTTCCTGACGTTGCTTGTCGTACCAACCGCATACAGCCTCATGGAGTCGTTCACCGAGCGTGTATCGAACTGGTTCCGCCGGCGATTCGACCCGGAGGGATGGGCGGAAGAGCAGGCGGCGAAAGAAGCCGAACTGGCGCCGGTCAATGGCGGCGTTCCGGCTGCCGCCCTCACCCTGGTGAATGGCGGGACGGTGAGCGTGCCGTTCACGCATGCGCACGGCGAAGAACCCAACGGTCACACGCCGGTTGAGTCGCCGAAGAAGGCAGTAGAGTGAAAGAGGCGAGAGGCAAAGAGGCAAGAGGGGTTGCCGCCGCAGAGACAGTGCAATCCAGCGTAGAGACGTTGCACCGCAACGTCTCCGGGTTGCGCCGCAACGTCTCTGCTGTGAGCACGAGAGAACCCTGATCTGCAAACCATATCGGGCAATTCAAACATCCATTCAAGGAGAAACGCGTCGTGAAACGTGGTCGCTTGATCACAGGAGTGTTGACCGGATTGACTGCCGCGGCGCTGGCGGCGTGCGGCGCACAGCCAGCCGCTCCCGCGCCGACTGCAACGGCGCCTGTGGCATCCCAGCCCACCGTCGTCGTGCCAACGCCGGTGCCGCTGCCGACCAGTCAGCCCATTCAGCTTGGCGTCACCGGCATCGGCGAAGTCAAGAGCGCGCGGGATGCCAACCTGTCGTTCCAGGTGCAGGGCACAGTAGCGCAGGTTTTTGTCAAGGAGGGGGATTTCGTCAAAGAGGGCGACCTGCTCGCCATCCTTGACACGCGCGCCTTCGACCAGCAGCTCGAACAGGCGAAAGCGGCGCTTGCCAATGCGCTGGCGCAGGAAGCGGCGCTGACCGAGAACCCGCGCCAGGCGGACCTCAACGCTGCGCGCGCGGCAGTGGCGCAGGCGCAGGCAGCGCTCGAAGCGTTGCAGCGCGGACCGAAGGAGCAGGACATTCGTATGGCGGAAGCGGCGCTGGCGGCGGCTGAAGCCAACCTTCAGGCTACCCGTGACCGCCTGTCGTTCGCCAAGACCCAGGCGGAGATTCAGATGGAACAGGCGGCGGCGGCGCTGACACAGGCGCAGGCGCGCTATGCGCAGGCAAAGTACAACTGGGAGTATGCGCGCGACACCGGCAACGACCCGATTGTTCCGGAAGTGACAGCGCCGAACGGGCAGCGCGTGCCTAACAAACTGAGCGACGGACAGCGTGAAAATTACTACGCTCAATTCGTCCAGGCGGAAGCCGGGTTGCGGCAGGCGGAAAAAGCGCTCGAACTGGCGGTCAAAGGCGCCGAAAGCGCGCGTCAGGCGGAAGTCACCGGCATTAAGGCGGCGGAAGCGCAGGTCGAGCAGGCGCGCCTGACCCTCGAAAAATTGCGACTGCCGCCCGACCCGGATCGGCTGGCGGCTGCCAGGGCAGCCCTGGCGCAGGCGCGCGCTCAGGAAGCGCGCATCATCCCCGACCCGCGTGAGTCGCAGAAGGCAGCGGCGCGCGCTGCTGTCGAACAGGCGCAGGCGGCGCTGACCCTGGCACAGATCAACCGTGAGCGCGCCGAACTGCGCGCGCCATTCGATGGCATTGTCTCAATAGTCTCAATCGATCCCGGCGATCCAAGCGTAACGCAGGGGCTGCCAGCAATTCAGATCGTTGATATGAGCAAGTTGCACGTTGATGTCCAGATCAGTGATGTGGACATCAGCCGGGTGCGCGAGGGTCAACGGGCGAAGATTTCGATCAGCAGCATTCCCGACCGCGAATACACTGGCAAGGTCGAGTTCATTGCGCCAACGGCGACTGTGCAGGGGCTCTCGCGCAGCTACCGGGTGCGCATCGCGCTCGACGACATCACCGGGCTGCGCGCCGGAATGAGTGCGCGGGTTGATATTCTGGAGTAGCGCATCCAGCGAGTCGACGTAAGGGCGGGTCTGAGACCCGCCCTTACGCTGTCTGAGGAGATCAGGGCTGGAGCGATGCCGACGATGTAGATCGAGGGCGGTCTGCGACCTGCCCTCACCGGCGTCTATGGACAGAACAACGAGTGGCAGCAGCGCACACGGCGCCCGCTGCTGGCTCGTGATGGCGCCCTGGCGCCCCCCCGTGTTAGCTCTAACAAAACATTAGCGTGCATACGCCTCCTTCCTCGCTATCATGGAAAGCAGAGTCGCATTCAATGAGTCTCTCATCACTCGTCACTGACAGAAAAACATTGGAGCAGACGCTATGGCGACAGAAACCGAAACCACTGCGCACGCACCCACGTCGGTGCCGTTTCGCGCCGAAGTGCGCCAGTTGCTCAACATTCTGGCGCATTCACTCTACACTGATCGCGAAATCTTTCTGCGTGAACTGATCTCGAATGCGTCTGACGCACTGCACCGTGTTCAGTTCGAGATGCTAACCAATCAGCAGGTGCGTGATCCGGACGCTCCGCTCGAGATTCGCATTAGCGTCGATAAGGACGCCAAAACGATCACCATCAGCGATACCGGCATCGGCATGACCCGTGAGGAGCTGATCGAGAATCTGGGAACGATTGCGCACTCGGGCACGCGCGCGCTGATCGAAAACCTCGAAGCTGCGCAACGCTCGAATATCATTGGCCAGTTTGGCGTCGGTTTTTACTCCGCATTCGTGGTAGCAGATGAGGTGACGGTCATCTCGCGTTCGTACCGGCCCGATGCCGAAGCGGCGCTCTGGCGCTCGCAGGGAGGCGAGAGTTTTATCGTCGATGCAGCGGAGCGCGAGCAGCGTGGCACGACGATCACGCTCAAACTGAAAGAAGAGGCGCACGAGTTCGCCGATGAATGGCGGTTGCGGCAGATTGTGCGTCGCCACTCGAACTATGTCGCCTTCCCGATCTATATCGGCGACGAGCGGGTGAACGAGTCGACGGCGCTCTGGCATCAACCGCCGCGCAATGTCGAAGCGGCGCAGTACAACGAGTTCTACCGCCAGATGACGTTCGACTACGAAGACCCGCTGCTGTACGTCCACTTCTCATCCGAAGCGCCGCTCGATCTGCACGCCATTCTGTTTGTGCCAGCCAAGCGTGAGCGCGGCTTCATCGAGCGGCGGATGGAAGGAAAGATCCGCCTCTACTCGCGCAAGGTGCTCATTCAGGAAGATGCGAAGGACGTTCTGCCGCCCTACTTCCGCTTCGTCGAGGGGGTGGTCGATAGTGAGGACCTGCCGCTCAACGTCTCGCGCGAGGGCGTGCAGCGCGACGCCGGTCCAAATCGTGATCCTATTCTGCAGCGCATCAAGAAGTCGCTGACCAACCGCCTGACGAAAGAACTGGTTGATCTGGCGGAAAAAGACCCGGCAAAGTATGCAACCTTCTGGAACGAGTTCAGCCCGTTCATCAAGGAGGGCATCGCAACCGACCCGCTGGCGCGCGACGATCTGATGCCGCTATTGCGCTTCCACACCACGAAATCGGGCGATCAACTGGCGTCGCTCGCCGATTACAAAGGGCGCATGATCGAGGGGCAGAAGGAGATCTACTACGTCCTCGCCGCCGACCTTGAGAGTGCGCGGCGCAGTCCGCACCTCGATGCGCTGACCGACCGCGGGATCGAGGCGCTCCTGCTCTACGACGTGATGGACAGTTTCATGCTCAATGGGCTGCGCGAGTACCAGGGGTTGAAACTACGCAATGTGGACGACCCGAACCTCTCGCTGCCGGGTGAAGCGCCGACGCCGGAGGTTTCAATCAGCGATGATCAGTTTGCCAGGCTGGTAAACGCCTTCAAAGAGACGCTGGGGGATCGTGTGACGACGGTGCGCGCCTCGAATGTGCTGCGCCACAACCCGCTGCGTCTGGTGTCGCCCGAAGATCAGCAGTACAACCGCGAGATGGCGCGCGTCCAGCGCATTCTCGACCGCGACTTCAAAGTGCCGCCAAAGATTGTCGAACTGAACCGCGGCCATCCGCTGATCGCCGATCTGGCGCGCCTGGTGGAGTCGGGCGACAATACGGCGCTGGTGCGCAATCTGATCGAGCAGTTGTACGAGAATGCCTTGCTGCTCGAAGGGTTGCACCCCAATCCTGCCGATATGGTCGGGCGCATTCAGGCGCTTATGGAGGCGGCAGCGCGGAGATAGAACGAAGCGCTGCGTTGAGATCGAGCGAACGTCTCCTCCAGCAGCCGTTGCGCTCCATCACCAACGCCATACGCCAGGAAGAGCGGCGTTGCGCCGTCCGGCAGCAACGGCGGCGGCAATGCACGCGCAGCAGGACCGAGCGCCGCCAGAGCCGCCGCCTGCTCATCATCCGACGCATCCGGCGGCAGAATCAGCAGCGCGTCGTTGGTGACTGCATCCGACAACCGGACGCCATCGAAAACGCCAACCGCAAGATCGCTGGTCAGGAAACGCACCGTATCCCGCTCGATCAATCGTCGATCAAGAAAGACCCGGACGGTGCGCAGGCGAGGATCGCGCGCGGTTGCCGCCGCGCGCGCGACGCGCCCCGCCGCCGTCTCGGTCTGATCGAACTCGTTGTAGACCGCCGGATGGCGCGGCATCACGCCAAAGTACAGCCAGACATTAAACCCGAGACTGGCGACCAGCGTTCCGGCGACGACTGCCGATGCAATCGAACGCTGCTGCGATCCGGCGCTCCTCATTGATCTGATCAGTGTGTCGAGCGCCATACCCGCCAGCATACAGGATGGCGCCAGCGCACCGAGCGACCGCATAGCGTGTGGTGCATTTGTGCTAAAAATCCCTGGAATGAGCGCCAGCGCCAGCCAGAGCAGCGGTACAGAAGCCTTTGATCGCCATCTGGCAAGCGCCAGCCCGATGCCAATGGCGAAGCATGTTCCGGCGAGCGGATCGAGCATCGGCGCACCCGGAGCGTGATGGCGTCCGTTGGGATCGCCAGCAACGTGCCACATACCCAGATAGCGCGCGATATTGTCCAGCGCCAGCGCCGTGGTGCGTTTTTCGAGGTTCTGGGCGTTGCTGATGGCAACCGCTCCCGTGCGGCGATTGTACCCCTCGAAATCGCTGGCAATGAATATGAGAAGCGGCAGCAGCACAATCACCCCTGCAACCGCCGCAGCGCCGAGCGCAGGCAGCGCCCGTCGCCAGGCGCCCGCATTACGTCCAAGACGCATCGCGGTCAGCGCCGCGAACACCAGCGGCGCGAGGCGTCCGGTGTGGTAGGCGTATGCTGCAAGCGCCGCCAGCGCGCCCGCCAGCGCCATGCCAGCCGCTGCGCGCCAGCGCACCGATTGCCCCAGGGCGCGCCACATGAACCCGATGGCCGCCAACTCAAGCAGGTGGTCGAGCGTTGCAGGGAATGCCCATCGGCTCATGCTCAGCCCCCACGATGCCCAGGCGAGAAACGCCGCACCGTAGAGCGCAGCCCGCACTCCCAGAATCGGGCGAGCCGCCCACCAGAGCGCCAGCGGCATCAACGCACCCGCCACTGCGCTGACCAACCGCGCCGCGCCAACGCCCGGTCCGGTGATCGCCAGCACCGGCGCCATCAGGTAAAAGAGCAGCGCCGGGAGATCGGCGCCGGCCACCACATAGACTGGACGGTACTCAGGATCGTTCCAGATCCGCAACGCCAGCAGACCGTGGCGCGCCTCATCGCGCCACATACCGGACGGCAGATCGTCGAGGCGATAGAGACGCAACACAAACGCCGCAGCAGTAATGACCGCCAGCGTCAGCGCCTCGTGATAGCGCGTCAGATGAGCGTTATCGGCGTTCAGTCCTGCTTCCGGGCGCAGCGCAGCAACCGTCAAAACCGTTACTGCAACCAGCGCGATCATTCCGAGCGTCGGAGACAATCCCAGGCGCAACGCCACAACCATCGTCAGTGCGAGGATGGCGCCCCCCCATACAACTATCTGCCCTGCTGCGCGCAGATACGCCACGCTGCGCTCCAGCAGCGGATGCGCCGGTCTCCAGGCGATAGCCAGTGTCAGCGGCAAGAGGGGCCACCAGGGCCAGCCGACGGTCGGGATCAGATACCCTGACTCTACTGGAAAAGCGGCAGCGAAACCTCCCAGCAATGCCAGGAACGCGACAATGCCCCAGCGCCATAGCATTCCGGCGTGCACGCGGCGTGGCTGGCGCCAGATGAGGATCAGCCACCCCAGAAGCGGGAATGACGCGAGAAAGATCGTGCGCACCAGCGGCGGCAACCAGGCGGAACCGTTAACCGGTGACATTGCAACGTCCGACAGAGCCACTCCGAGGTCGCGTCCATCGCCTGGTGGACGGTAGGCGGCGGTGCGCAGCAACAAAGGCGCGTCGCCGGCCGGATCTGTTGGCGTGAGCAAGTAGTAGCGTCGCCATCCAGGCGCAACCGCAAAGTCGCCAACGGAACGCCCGCGCATACTGATCGCCGCCATCGGCGGATCGGCGGTATCGCGCGGCGCCGCCACGCGCATCATCACCCGCGCCGGTCGTCCGTCGAAACCAAAGAGAAACAGCGCCGCCTCAGGGCGCGACCAGCGGAAGACGTCGGTTGGGTTACGCTCGACATCATAGAAGCCGACGAGCGTGCGGCGCGCATTCGGGTCTTCGACCGACAGGCGCTGATCCAGATGCGCCAGGCGCGCGCCGAGGAGCAGCGGCAGGATCGCCAGCAACAGCAGGAGCGCGCCATCGCGCACGCCAGCATTCAGGCGATCAGATAGAAGATGCAGCCAGCGCACATTCTGAATTCCATGGCAACAGATGCTGTAGCGACGCGCCATCATATCCGAGGGAAGAAGGTGGTGCAAGTCATGATTGACAAAATAGAACACTTGTGCTATACTCGGCGCAGGAGGAATATCGTTATCATAAGGGGGAAGAGCATGTACCAGAAAGAAATCGTCTACGACCGCGAAACGCACGACTATGCCATGTACCTCGATGGCGAGCTGGTCGGTTTTGCGCGAACGTACCATGAGGCTGAAGTCACCCTCGACCAGTTGATCTTCGAACTGATCAGCGGCGAATACTTTCGCGAAGCGGCATAGCAACCGCCCGACGGCGCATTCTTGAAAGCGAAGGTGATAGTCGCGCGGG